>JAJZPO010000127.1 GCA_021811155.1 Bacillota bacterium
CCCCCTCACCCCATGTAATGAACCGAAGGACGTACAGCCCACTTGTTTTTGGCTCCCTTTCGCCATTTTTGTGCTTGTTAATTTCGGCAGTAATTGCGGATTATCCTTTCATGGCTGGCAGCGGTTTTTGCCGGTGCGGTCTTTGGCAAAGACATTGGTTGCACCGATACTTATGTATTCTAGGGGTTAACATCGCGCCAAGGACCGCCCAGCATCCTTTTTGCAGCCTTGGCCAGGAAGGAAAGATTCGTGAATTGATCCGGACTGTCCTTCATCAGGTGTGTCCAAGTCGCAGAGGGACCGGACAAACCCTCTGTTTCCAGGTCAATCCCGTCCTTTTGGACGTTGACCCGGTGGAACATATCAACTATTTCGCGGTCAATCCTAGCCAGCATTTCCTGGAATCCCTGGATAGCCAGTTTGTGGTACTCATCCAGGGGGCTTTCCTTGGCCAATACCACCAGGTGGATGCCCTCCCGCACATAGGCAAGATAGTCTAAATGTTCCGCCCAGCACTTGTTGATGCAGTAAAGCGTCAGCTGTTTTTCCACCTTTTGCAGGACCTCTGGGCCAAAGCTCTGGCACAGCTCAAAGTAGCGTTCCCCGGCCCTGTTCGCCAAAAGCTGCAAGGGCGCTTGATCGAGCAGCATATCCAGCCTTTTTTGCTGGATAATCTTGCGCTGCTGCTCGACTAAAAATGAGTATTTCCATAACTGGGCCCTGAGGTCTGAGTTATATCCCTCCACTATCCTCTGCCCTCTGCGCAATACCTTCCCCACCCTTGAATCAATGTCCCGTTCCAAGCTGCTCCTCTGGTTTGTCCGGTCTGGGATTAGCTTTGCCAGCTCATATTTTTGCACCAAGTCATCCTCCAGGCTGAGGAAAAACCTGCTTTCCCCTGGGTCCCCCTGGCGTCCGGCTCTTCCCCTTAACTGGGCGTCCACCCTGCGGCTTTCTTGCAGATTAGTGCCAATGACATACAGGCCTCCCAATTGCACGACTTCTGCTTTATCCTGCTCAGATTCACCGCCAAGTTTGATGTCCACCCCACGACCGGCCATGTTGGTGGAAACTGTCACAGAACCGCGTTCCCCTGCCCTGGCAATGATTGCAGCTTCGAGGGCATCATTCTTGGCATTGAGAATTTGACACTTGACCCCCGCTTTGTATAATTCTGCTGCCAGCAATTCTGATTCCTCCACGCTTCCCGTGCCGACCAGAATGGGTTGCCCGGTCTTGTGGCGCGTTTTGATTTCCCGGACTAACGCCTCGTTCTTGCTTTGCTTGCCGGTAAAAACACGGTCTGGATAATCCCTGCGGCTGCAAGGCTTGTTCCTCGGTATCACCACCACATCCAGCCCGTAAAATTGACGCAACTCCCCGGCTGCCTGGCGCGCCGTTCCCGTCATGCCTGCAAGGTGCGGGTACAGGCACAAAAAATGCTGTAAAGCAATCGAACCCAAGATCATGCCCTTGGCTCCCGGCAATAAACCTTCTTTGGCCTCAACGGCTGCCTGAAGTTGGTCCGGCCAGGACCGCCTTTCCGCCACCCTGCCGGTCAATTCATCAACGATTTCGATAACGCCTTTTCTGACAATGTAGTCCTTGTCCTTGTGCAGCAGCACCTCTGCGTGGAGGGCAGAATTGAACATGGTGAGGAGCTCCAGGTTGTTGGGAGCATAAAGGTTCCCACACCCGAGCATTTTTTCCGCCCGGGCCAGGCCTGAATCAGTCAGGTAGACATTATGGCCGTAGGAGTCCGTTTCGTAATCTCGGCCAAATCTTAGTTCCCGGGCGATCCTGGCCAAGTGGAGCCGGTTGCCTGTATCTTCAGGCACCTTCCCGGCAATTACCAAAGGCACTCTTGCCTCGTCGATGAGGATTGAGTCCGCTTCATCTACAATGGCCCAGTGGAAGGAGCGCTGGACCAGGTCCCGCTTGTCTTGGCAGAGGAAATCCCTCAGGTAGTCAAAACCGGCTTCCTTTGCGGTCAGATAAGTTATGTCAGCGGCATAGGCACGTTTCCTTCCGGCTCTGTCCGTTTCTGCCGTGACGTGGGATACCGTAAGTCCGAGAAATTCATAAACAGGACCCATCCAGCGGGCATCCCTTGCCGCCAGGTAGTCGTTGAAAGTAAGCACATGCACTCCTTGGCCGGATAATCCATTGAGATAGGCTGGCATTACCGCCGCCAGGGTTTTGCCTTCTCCGGTTTGCATCTCAACAATTTTGCCTTGCTGTAAGGCAAGCCCGGCCAGTACCTGCACATCAAAGGGTATCATCCCCACAATGCGTCTGGCTGCTTCCGCAGCCACTGCAAAACCTTCTGCCTGTAATGCGTCGGGCTGAACTCCGCAGCGGGCCATGCCCTTTAGCCTTTGAGAAATCTGTTTCAGCCTGCTGTCACTGGCGGAATGAAGTTTAATCCGGTTGATCTCGTCCAGGACCTTTTGGTACGGTTCAAGGTTGTATTCCACAGGATTACGGAAATATTCCAGCAACGGGCCAAGTTTAGGCCGCTGAAAAAGCATAGAAAAACCCCTCCCGGCAAATCTTAAATTGGCACAAGACACCTAGGTCTGTGCAATCAATTTCGTGTTATCTTGCCAGAGAAGGGTATGGGATTTTAAAACTATGGTAGATAACGAGGATCAAAGCAGCAAACAAAGACATGATGTCTAAAGAAATGATGAAATGACCGGAAGAGCCGAAGAAAGCGCTAAGGCTTGGGGACAAAGCGGCCGTTTGCAGCCGGAACAAAAAACACTCAAACAGGACATAAGCGGTTGCCAGGTACAGGAGGAACATAATTCCCCAGGCTGGCAATGTCTTGCCACGCCTTGCCCAAACCTTGTCAGTCCAGGCCGGCAAAGCGGCAAAACCCCATGTAAAAAGTGTTAAGGCTGTTAAAGTGCCTAACATGGAAACTTTCCTTCCCCTGGGCCAACCCTTCGACCCGGTAGGCGCCAAGCGCCATTTACATTATACCCCGCTTTCTCCCATTCAGTCGAGTGAGCAATGCAGGTCCCCTCAATTCCTTTGGTTTTTACCTATTTTGCCCGATTTGCCCACACTTAATAGGTAACCACCAAAGGGATTAGCTGCACCGGCGCTGCTAGGTATTCAAGGCAAGATCGTTATCCAACCTTAAAAGAGTAATCGACCAGTGATATAGCCCACTTGTGAAAAGCCTCCCGGATTGTCTAGAGGCGCTCTACACCAGCCTGACATTCTTGTTTTCCCGGATATAACCCTTGAGCTTATCTCTAAGTTCATCAACAAACCGGTCCACCTCAGCTTCAGTGGTCATCAGCGGGGCCGTTCGGACCAATTCAGCAGCGTTGAGATGCTGGGTTGTCTTTGCCCCGCCGGCAGCAGGCAGTCCAAAGCCAGGTAAACCGGCAAATTTTAGGTTTTCAGCAATCCTGTCAAACCATCTTAGCTTTAGAATTTCGCTTTCTGTCTCCATGGCAATGGCTTTGTAAAAATTGTTCACAGAGTCAATTCGATCAAGCAAATCTGTAAAGGCCTGGTTAATTTCGTCCATTAGTCTGCTTTTCGGGTCATGTTTGCGCAGTTCTTCTTTTACCTGGCGGTAGTCCGCTTGAATTTTCTGCTTGATCGGCTGGCACTTTTCCTCCAGCAGTTGGGCAAAACGCGCGTTAAACTTAGCTATCAAGCCGGGAAGATCGACGATTTCCGGGTAAGGGTCAGGCTTCTCCACAATGGTTCTGACTTTGTGCACCGTAGCGTTAATCTCTTTGTCCAGCACGTAAGTCTCATTGTCCCGAAAAATGTCAAGCATTTTCAGCGCCTTGTTAAAATCGGAGAGCTGGTTCTGAAAAAAACCTCGTACCTTTTTGGCTTCCCGCATGGCTGCGATAAGCTCCGCTTCACTCTCTCCCAGGGCGTCGAACAATTCCTCGGCATCTCTGATCCGTGCTATTCTCTTGAGCATATCCAGGCAGGATTCCAGCGCAGCCTTACCCGGGTAGCCGCCGCGCCGGTAATTGTTCAAGTCTGTGTTGATCGCATCGGCTTCCTTCCGGATGAGATCCTTTAATTCCCTCATTAAGCCGTCTTCATCCTGGGGCAGGGCAGCGTAATCAAACAGGCTGCGTCCGATATCGCGCGCCCTTTGCAGGAGTTCGGCAGAAACCATGGTCCTTCTTGTCAGCGTCAATTTTGTAACTTCCGTCCGTTTGGTCAGGTAATTCGGTATTTCTTGGTCGGTAATTTCCAGATATTGCGCTCCATGCTGCAGTTTGATCCGCTGCAGCTTAAACAGCCTGGCCGTCAAGGCCGCAGTGTCAATCTCCTGCCAACCATAGGGGGCGGCCCTGAACCGGCCCAGCAGCATCTTCATGCTCACCCTGATATTGCGGGCCTGGCATCTGTCGATATAGTCGTCCATCTCATCCAGGGCCGGTTGATTGGGTTCGTCCATGACCAGCGTCAATTGTCCCTGCCGGCCCGTGAGAATCTCGGCAATATCGGCGGTGGAGGAAGCAAACTCCCGGACATAATGCAGCTTGCTGTAGACGCCCTCTACCATAGTCTGTAAAGCCTTATTAATCCTTTCTACCGGTTGGCCGCTTTGTAGCTCCAGTCTTTGGGCGTTGTAGTAGATTTGCGCCCCGGAAAATGCACTAGCCAGCAGGCTCTTGACCCGGGCTCTGCCGGTTTTTATCTCATCCTGCAAACCGGCGATGGAGGGCAGCTTCAGGACAATGTTTTTGCCGCCAAAGGACATGGCGTAAAATTCCTCTTCCCCGTCCTCGCTGTAGTTGCCGTATAGCGGGGTGATAATTCTAAGTCCCAGTTCCGCATCCTGGCTGCCGTAGGGCTGATCATCTACCTGTCGGTTGAAAGCAAACTCGTATTTGCTGTTGTATCTAAACTTCTTCTCCGGGTAGATTTCTGCGAAAATAATCTCGCCGATTTTGCCAATGATTTGGCTGGGCTCCAGCGGAATGTCTTTTGGGTCCAAAGTCACCTTGACCGCCCTCCTTGTCACTGCTGACTGCGCCTGGCCCGCTCCCCTTACAACAGTTCCCTCAGTTCCTCAGCTGACAGCGAGGTAAGCATTTGCTCGCCCGGCCTGATCAGCTGCTCGATCAGTTCCGTCTTCTGCCGCTTTACCTGATTTTGTACTTCTTCCCGCTGCCGCACGGGCAAGGGTCGTTTCTGCCCACCTTGGCAGTTTGTTTCACGCCGGTTTGGCCGGGCGCTTCCGCCTCCGCCGGATCCTCGGCCGCTATGCGCAGTTCTGAAAGCGACAACCTTCTCAACGCCTTTGGCGTGTTGGGCCAGTATGCTTTCCAGACCGGTTGACACGTCAAGGGCAACGGTCTTAGTCAAGCGTACGTCATTCTCCTGCTGGACGGCATCCAGATACTTGCGCTTGATAACACTTTTGAGGTCATAGAGTTGTGCGGCCATGGACTTAGTCGTGGGCATATATTCATGCCGGACGATATTTGGCAGCGACATTTTTAGCTTCCTTTCGCCATTTTTGTAATTGTTAATTTCTGCAGCAAATACGAATTATCCTTTCATCGCTTCAGCCGTTTTTGCTGGTGCGGTCTTTGGCACAGGGATTGGTTGCAACAGTTAGAGAAGGAAAAAACGAGCATTTGTTTCCACGCCGGAACGGGTCCGAAAAAACCGCTGACATTTTGTGCCGGCGGTCTTACCTTTTGAGAGATTATGAAGTTGCGGCATAATCTCGTCGAAATACTCGTTCGGGATGTTAATATACTGGCCGGGATACAGGTCGGAAATATTCAGCTGGTTAGGATCTGGCCGTGGGGGAGTGTCTTTTTTCTTTGTCATAGCTTATCCTCCTTTTTGGCCGTACCTTCCCCTAACAAAAAAATGAGCTAGAAATTTCCAGCTCATAGTTGACCATCCATGCACATAATGCCCATTATGGGACGTTGGCAACATAAAAGAAATTCGCGCTATTAGCATTAGCGCGAAAGTTTAAATAAAAATATTATTGTTCCCAAAAAACCGCAACTCAGTAAAATTCCACCTGTTAATCGGTAAATAGATATATATTGTTCTAATAAAATATTAAGCGTAGATGTCTCACCTGATCCCCCCATATCAATACGTAGAAATTGATTAACTGCTTATTTTCTTTAGCGGTCGGTTCAGGGACGTTTTAAAAACGCTGCGACCTCATCAATTAATTTCCGCACCCCATAGCTGGTGTTCTCTACATCCTCCCGGGTAAATGCTGCAAAATCCTCATAATCAGCCTCTGACCGCTGAGAAAAAGTGGCGGTTAGAATTTTACCCGTCTCTTTGCTTATCAACCCGGGTTTAACAAATTCTCGGTTGAACAGTGATATAACTCCGCTGTGTTTAGGTGAATCCAGTTGCTTTGTGGCAAGCAAGGCCCTGACAGCATGAAAAGCCGCATAATAAAAGCGATTAATGGCACCACTGTATAACCCTAGGCCCAGGAGCTCCTCGCCTTCTCGAAAGGTATTCTCGGCCTTTTCTAACCTCCAACGACTTAAATCTTTGCTCACAGGGGAACCCCCTCCTGCTCCAGATTTTTAAAGAAAAGGGTTTCGTGGAATAAAGGGTTGGAATACTGATCCTCGGTCATGATGACCGGCGCAATAACCACATCGTACTTTAAGTTGACATCCAGGGCGGATTCGGATGCGATATCCCGCACCTGGGCGTCTTTAGCCCTTACAAGCAGCAGAATATCTATATCTGATTCCGGCGTAGCTGTACCCCTTGCTACCGAGCCAAAAACAGTAATCTTTATTAAGTTTTGGCCTAACCGTTCTCGAAGCATTTTAGTGAACTCAGTAATAGCTACTACTGGGGGTTCATTCAACCATATCACGCCCTTTATTTGTTTCCAGAACTCTACCAACAGGTTTTACCAATTCATTCAACGTTACTTAAAAATTTTATTCATCACTATGGCCTCGTTATTATCACAGAT
>JAJZPO010000128.1 GCA_021811155.1 Bacillota bacterium
AAATCTGATTCAAACTTTAATAAGCTAGTAGTGGCCGATGCGTGAGTTGGTTGTGGGTGGCGGTAGTGAGGAGGAGGAGGAGCGAGTTCGTTCGTAATCTCGAATCCTTTTTTGTGCATTTTGTTCCTTTATTCATTTATTGTTTAATTGGGGTTGTTGTAATGGGCGCGTTTAGTCGCATGTTATTAATGTTTGCCGCATTTTTCCTATTTTGCGTTGGTGGTGTTTATGGCTGGAATGCCATAAAAGGGGAATCGTCGCCATTGGCCAGACCCACCATTGCCAAAGCCGTGCCGTCTGATCCGGTTATTGAGGGGTCACCGGAGTTTATTATTGACATGGGGAACGCCTTGGCTTTGCTCCGCGACAAATCACCCGAACACTATAGTAAGGTGCGTAAATATATTAGATTGGTGAAGTTGTCAGATAGCCTTCAGGACAATACTGCAGGCGGAGAAGTTACTCTAGAGGGCAACATTCACATAAACAGACGTGCCTATGAACTTTACCGTAAACATCCCAAAAATCCCTTTCCGATTAGAGTACTTGTTCACGAGGCCCAGCACATGGAAAGAGACGAAAAGGCTGGACGCATTGTCGTTGGCGAAGAAACTGAGCGCGAAGCGTTAGCCGCTGAACGTGATATGCTTCGCGCTCTTGGTGTTTCTCAGGATGTTATTGAAAAAGTTGCTGGCGAACAGTTATTATTAAAACGTTGGTGGGAAAATCCCGCTACATCAACCCCCGATCCTTGAGCCTCCGTTTTAACCACTCATTTTGTACCTGTCCCTTTATTTCCGTAATGGTCGGTATGTTTTTGCCTTCGACTTCCTCCAGGTAGCGCCGACGGTCCCCAAGCTGCCGCTCTCTGGTTAACTCCTGCTGCATGGCCTCACGCTCCGGGTTTACCGTCCTGACCATGGAGCCAATGACCGGCATTTGTTTCGGTTGCGGCGGCAGGTATCCCTTTGTTGACGGTTGCTCCCTGTTGGTGCCTAATATGTCAGCCGCCGCCCTCGGGACCGCCCCAAACTGGCTCAATCCGTACCCGACATAGGCCGGAACCTGCAAATTGCCGTACTGAGTCATTGCCCCAGGATACTTTTCAATCGGCGCACCGCTAAACATCTGCTTATTCATGCCTACCTCGATAGGCACTTTAGCAAGGGGCGTCAGCATTCCAGCCGCAGATCGCAGTGTCTGAATTGGACCGCCAAGCATATTTAGGTTTGTGGCCGGCAAGTCCATGCGGAGGTATATCACATTGCCGTCCGGAGTCCTTATAATGGGAATGGCTGCTTCGGAATCCAACCACTCGGGCCTTGCGCTTCCCTCTGTGCCGGATACCCGTTCCCCGGTCTGCCGTGCCTTTTCCAGTGCCGCGAACTTCCCGGGCTGTTTAACCAGCATTTCCAACTGCAGGGGAAGGTTCTTTCTTGTCCATGTGTAAAAGGGAATAAACCCCTTTATCTTCTGCTCTGCACTGGTCAGGTCGCCATAGTCAAAAAGAAACTTCCTGACACTTTCAGCGGCCTGCTCCACTGAATCACCCTTCGCCATACGGTCTATAAAGTGTGCCAGCTTGGCGTTAGTCTCTATGGCATTCCCTACGTCACGGCCTGCCTCTACAGGGTGCCTCAGCGCCCTTCCTGCGCTTTCCAGGGTAGTTCTTCGGGTAAATACTTCTTGTGCTTCCTTGGCCATGCGCCGGGGAGCCTCGCCATGGAAGAATCCAAAACCTTCAAGTCCTGCCTGTCTGAATACCGCCCTTAACTGCTGGCCTGTAAAACTCCTGCCGCCAAGTTCTATAACGTCGTCACTGCCCTTCTGAATCCTTGCGGCCAGGGTGTACATATTGGGATTAACCACGCCGGCCAAAAAATTGTTATACAGGTTTCCAAGGGCGTTCCTTGCGTGAAACATGGGGTTTGGCGCTGTGACAAGGCCCTTCCAAATATTCTGCGCCTCTTTGATATAATTCACCATGTGGCGCATACCATCGTCATTGTTAAAGGTTTCGTCAAGGCGCTGCAGGAACCTGGCAACCTCCGGGTGTACCGCCTTACCCTCCAAGTGTTTTACCGGGAGCTTTACCCACCCGGCGGGAGCCTTCGCCGCCTCCACGGAAATGTTGGGTATCTTATTCAGGGCATCATACATGCTGTTGATTGCCCTTTGCTTTACGCCCTCCATTTCACGGACAGCGGTTAAAACCCTTGCGTCCTTAACCGGGTGCAGTCCCATGGTTTCGGCTTCGGCAATGGTCGGCAATGTCCTGGTTTTCTGGAACCCTGCCTTGGGAGCCAGTTTGACGGCCTGTTTCTGCCACTGATTTAAAACCTGCATCACTTTTTCGGGTGGGTCATTGTACAGGTGACGTATATAGTTTGGCAACTGCTCAAACTCTACCCCGGCAGCAATATCCTTAACCGTGGTTTCTTCGCCAACATGCCGAACCATACGGGCGGCTGTTATGCCCTCCCTGCTAGGCTTCATCCCAAGGCGGTAAGCGGCCTTTATCATTTCAGGAGTGGTGGCATCCTTAACCGGGACAAGTTGCCCTGCCCTTCTCGCTAATTGTGTGGGAGCCTCGCGAATCTTTGACGCTTCCTCCCATGCGCTATCAGGCAGATTAGCAGAGCCATAGCGCCCCTTCATTTCCTCCAGGGCGATTTGATGCCCTCCCTTGGTCGCCCTCGGGACATTTTGTATTATATCCCTGGCCTTCTCGATACTTGGCATTTCATCGGCAGAGGTTACACTTTTGCGTATGTACCGATTAGAAAGAACCGGACCGACAATTTCAGGCAGTCCGGTTTTCTCTACGGCCTTACCTATGCCCCTGGCAATAGGCGTTACATTGGCAATCTCTTTCCCGGCAAACTTGAGGTAGGTTTGACCACCGGCTTTAGCCGCACCTTTCGCCACCCCTGTAGCTCCAAGAGTGAGGTATGTTGTGGGGTCTGTTAATATTTCAGTTGCAAGACCACCAACAAACCTCCCCGGTCTTGTCTGAAGGGCGTTCTTAATAACGGCAGGTCCGTTTTCAGTGGCACGTTTTAGAATGTCCTCGCCGCTGACCCTTTCTTCGCCGCGCCACCCTCTGCCCATGGCCTGCCCTGCTTCGGAAAGACTTTTCCCTTGTTGTAGAGCAGATATTCCACCACGGACAGCAGAACCAGGGCGATCTATAATGTCCAGCGCCCTGGTAAAGAAGTTTCCCTGGGTTTCCGGTTCGGGCACAGATTCGCCTGCGGCCCGGAAGCGGCGTTCATAGTTGCCTATGCGCCGCTGAACATCCTCGCGGGTTTGGCCTTCGTCCTGGGTGTAGCCATTGCGCTTTAGCCTGTTTTTAAGCCAATCCCTTGCCATGGTCTTTACCTCCAGTACGAATCAACTTCAGCCATTATAGCGGCCCATCCCTCGGAACCCCACCTTCTTATGATCTCCGGATACTCTTGCCGCAAGGTGCTTACAAAGTCGTTTTTATTAGAAAACTTGGTCATATTTGCTCCAAGGAAGGTATCGATCTCCTTGTTCCACTGTTCTTCCCGGGCCTTCTCCTGCTGTTTCAGGCTTGTTGAACTTGGTCTACTGGCCGCTTCCGCCTTTGCCGCCGCACTCTGGGCGTCCATCCTGGCTTCATACGTTGGCTGTCCCGCCCCCGGATACCCTTCCGGTATTGTCCCGGTATATCCTGCAGTGGTTTTGGCTCTTGCCTGTTCCTGTTCGTAATCCCATCGGCGTTTGCTTTCTGCATCCTGCCGCTGTTGGGTAAGTAGCCCTTGATACCATTGATTCCACTGGTCATTACGGGTATTCAGGGTATTCATTGCGTTGATCTGCTGCCCCTGCATCCATTGCTGGTTCTGCATTTGATTCTGTGCCAGGGTACCCATGGTGTTGATACGCTGGGTGCCAAGCTGACGAAGGGCGTCCGTCATGCGGTTTTGAATGTCTGCTACCCTGCCGGCCAGAAGTTTTTCTTCGGCGGTGAGCTGATTACCAAGTATTCGGTTTTCTTCCTGTAGCCAAATACCGGATTGAAGCAGACCGCGGCGGTTCATTTCCTCCTGAAGTCCCTGCCGCCTGCGGTCCACCTCGGACCTCATTTCTTTCAATGCCGCCTGGGTTGCAGGGTCAAGGACTGAACCCTGCTGCTCATACTGCTTCCGCAGGTCAGCCTCCAGGGTGTCCAACTGGCCTACCAGCTGTTCAGACAGTTTCAGCATCAGGGCGGCGTTTTGTTCGTTAATGCCCCTGAAAAGCTCGTCAATTTTAGCCACTTCCTGCCTATAGTCAAACATCCCCGGAGGCGGCTGTTCGGGCTGTGCTACGGTCTGCGCCGGGGGCTGGTTCATGGCGTTGCCCTGCCCCAGATATCCCGGCCTGTTGGCATCATGCATTGACCGAAGGAATGCATCCTGATCGAAAGTTCCTTGAGCGTTCGGGGTCATTGTGTTTTGTCCACCGCTGTAAATGCCCTGGCCTCCGGTGGGTACACCCATGGCGTTACCGTTAGGCTGGGACTGGAGAGAATTATTTGTTTCCGAATCGACTTGTGTTGGATAGATAATTTTAGGCGTTTCCTGGTTCACGCTACTCGTACTTGGCGTGAAGATAGACGGCAACCCTATACCGCCAGCGGCTACCCCTATACCGCCTGCTGCTGCCCCTGCCGCCGCTGGGTTGTTGACGGCCTTTGTTGCTATATTTTTCACTGTATTCATGGTCGGTACTAGTTTATTCGCCGCCTGCCCGATCACTCCCTGGCCTGCGCTGGCAACATTGCTCACCGCCTGCTGTCCCCTCTGCGCTGCGGCGGCAACGGTGGGCACGAACCTGGGGAGTATTTGCGAAAGCCCCGCTTTAACCGCTTGCCCCCCGGCCTTCATCAAGGCTCCCCCTGCTCCTGCCCCGGCAACCATGGGGCCAATGTTGGACGGGCGCAGGAAGTCAGGTACGCCTAAATTTGACAATGTTCCTGGTATATCGCTCATTGGTGTGCGTAAGACATCCATAAAGGATGGTTTACTGCCGCCTCCGCCGCCTCCGCCGCCGCGTTGCGTAGAGGGATGGGCCATTGCTTCCCTCACTCCCATGTAGCTCGGCGGTGCAGATCTTTTGGGCAAGGCCGCCATGGCTTTGTTAGAACTGTCCGGCGCATACCTGGCCATGTCTGACGGGGTATAATCAGAAGGCGTGTAAACCGTCTGCCTGACGACACTCCCCGGCTTATCTCCCACCTCAACCGTTCTAAGCGGTGTAGCCGTTTTGGGCGTGTAATTAGGGTCATATGTCGGCCTCTTGCTTGCCTGGCTGGATGACGGATATGCTTTTTTGGGTGTCCATCCTGGAATATAGGTTGGTCTTCCTCTTTCAGGCATTTTTAAACCCTCCTTACGATGGTACAAACACCAGCTTGGCCCCTGCAAAACTCGCGGCATAGCTGGCATTTGACGTTTTGAATTCACAGTACAGGTTTGCTACACTTCCCGGCATGGTCAGGCTCCCTGACCGCTTCGGCGTCAGGCTTGTATTTCCGGTATGCGTCACCGGGGAGCCGACTATCTCCGATCCCCCCGCCTGAATCAGGTGGGCCGTCACCGTGGCCGTTGCGTCAGCAATGGCAATGGTAGCCTCGAAGTACCACGTCCCGGCCGGAAACTTTGCCGGATCAAACTGAAATACGTCAGAGCAAATGACATAGGTTATGCTGGTCGTAGCCGTGACATAGGAGCTAAAGGACGTAAGCCACTCCCCAAAGTTAATTTTACTCGGGGGAATTTCCCGGGCACTCAGATTGAGCTTTGAATAGGCTATAGTTGCCGCCCTTATCCATGCCCCGTCAAAAAAATCAAAGGCTGCCTGGATGGAAAGGAACAACTTTTTCAGCACGGCGTTGTTATATTCATTCGGGATAATCCACTTTTTGCCGCTCACCTGTCCACCCCCTAAGACGCCTTGATTTTCTTGATCATATGCTCTTGTAAAAGCTCGTGAATCTTAACCCCGCCGTTGGTGGTGGACTGCACCACCCGGTAGCCAAGTGTCCGAACCTTCCTGATTCCCACATCCCGGGGTTTCAGCTTATAGGTTTTCACATCCTCGTTGGCCGAACCCGTTACCGTGACAGAAATAGGCGTTCCTGCCTCCACGTTATCAACAATGAAATAAACAGTCAGGGTCACGTTAGAGGCTGCCGGGACTGCTGCAATGTAGGTATTCCGGACCTTCTTTTCCGTGGCCGAGCTGCCAAAGTTAAAGTGTTTGGTTTTCCACTCAAAGTCAATCGCCGCCCCCCCGTCTGTGGTCCCTGTGTCGGCCTGGGATACCTGTCCCTCCGTGCTGTGGCCGTACAGAAGCACCTCCTGGCCTGCCTCGGTGTACCGGGTATAGCAGGAAGCATGGTTATCCATTTCCTCAAGCAGGAGGGCCTTCCTGATGCTGTCATACATTATCCGCAGGTTGTTAACCGTGCTGGCCCCGTTGGGCACGTCAATCCTCAGTTTATGGTCGAAAAACTCTGCAGCTATCTGGTTAAGGCGGCGCTTGTTTAACCCGTCCCAAGTGTCTTTTAACCGCTCGGTGATAAGTGTCGGCTTAGTTATATCAGAGAGGTAGTACCCTTCCGTGTGGGCAAAACCGAATAGCTCACCCATCCTTATAAGACTCCTGGGAGCAATGCAGCCAATGCCTGAGTGAATCCTTTTTACCGCAAAGTCTGAGGTGCCATCCCCCACC
>JAJZPO010000023.1 GCA_021811155.1 Bacillota bacterium
GCACCTCTGGATAATCCTGCCCGGCCCCGGCAAAACATACACCTGCCGCACTTGACTTTATTTGGGCCTGCTGATTCTTGCTTTTAAAGTCATAACAGATTTTTTCACCAGGCGCCTTTTTAGTTTCTTCAGCGGCTTCTTAAGCCTTCGCTTCAGCAATCTCTTTATGGATTTGCGCGTGCGCTTAAGCACCTTGACCGGAGAGACTGTAACTTTCCCCAGTTTAATGTCCAGTGTCTCTTCCCTCACCAATTGGCTCACGCCTATGATGAATTCCTGAAAGAACTCTATTAAGAATTGCTCGTTAGTTGCGTTGCCCGGGTAAAAATACAAGCCAAATTCAGTGGTTTTAAACCCGTCACAGTTATACCCATGCAATCCGATGTGCTGCACGTAGCTCTGCTTGGACACCAGGAGACGTACCCCGCTCTTTCTCAAATACTTGGACCAGGCCCAATCATAGCCACCCATGGGCGGAATGTTCTCCACAATCTTTCGTACAATTTCTTTAGACATAACAACTCCCGCAGAGCCGGTATGCCTTTTTTCAATGAATTCTTTGCCGTTAATCAGTACTTCCTTACCCGGTAAATGCAAGATGGAGTTATACAGACCCAGCATTCCGTCAGAATACTGAAAGTTTTCCAGCACAAAGTCGATCCAATCGGGCCTGAAAAGCAGGTCAGAATCGGCCGCCACCAAAAGGTCGTCTCCCGTCCGCAAAAAATCAACAAACATCTGCCTGATGTTTTGATCTGAGCCGAGATTTCGTTCCCGCCTCGTGATCTCCTTGGCGCCGGGGAAAAAGTTTCTTAAATCTTCTATAGCAAATTCGCTGCTGCAGTCATCATAAACCCGGATATGGCATCTTGCCAAACCCCTGGAAGCATAAAGAGACTGTCCCATTTTTTTCACATAATCAGGCCTGTTGTATGTAGTCACACCAATAGTGATGTTCATGGCCCGTACTCCCCTCTGCTAAAGTCTCGCTGCCGCTGGGCAGACTCAGGTTCTGCCCGCCCCAATATCGTTCTGCTCAGAAAAGAAGAACTCGCTATGGAATTATATTTTTGACAAAAAGAGGTCATGACCTTATTTTGTGGAAGGACTATCGCCTCTCTTGCCTTTGTCACGTAAAAGTCTTTGGAGCCATAAAATAAACTGGTACCCAGGGGCACTGCAAACTAATCCCTGACTTTTTGAACTGGGGGATTCGTAATGAAAGTCGTCATCCTTGCAGCGGGCTTTGGCACCAGACTGTCCGAAGAAACCCGTTTCAAGCCAAAGCCCTTGGTGGAAATCGGAGAACAGCCCATTCTCTGGCATATCATGAAAATCTACAGCCACTATGGCTTTAACGAATTTATCATTTGTCTTGGTTACAAGGGATTTATGATCAAAGAATATTTTTACAGTTACTTTTTGCACAAGTGTGATCTTACCTTGGACCTTAAGACCCAGGCAATGGAGATACATCACAGCCGGATTGAACCATGGAAAGTGACCCTGGCAGATACGGGGACAAACACCAAGACGGGAGGAATTATCAAGAAAATCCAGCCCTATGTTGAAGATAAGACATTCATGTTGACATATGGGGACGGCGTCTCAGACATCGATATTAGAGCTCTGGTTGAATATCATTATTTGCAGGGCAAGATCGCTACAGTTACAGCAGTACAACCCGCCGGACGCTTCGGGGCGCTGCCACTCCGGGCAGATGATTCCGTCGAATCCTTCCAGGAAAAGCCCGACGGCGATGGCGCTTGGATAAATGCCGGTTTCTTTGTGCTTGAGCCTGAGGTGTTTAGTTACATCCGCCATGAGCAAACGATCTTTGAAAGAGAACCCTTGCAGAGGCTGGCTCAGGCTAACCAGCTTCAGGCCTTCAAGCACAACGGGTTTTGGCAGCCGATGGATACCTTGTACGAAAAAAACCTGCTTGAAGGCCTTTGGTCCTCAGGACGTGCTCCCTGGAAAGTCTGGTAAAGAGTTGGGCAGGTAAACTTTCCGGCTGGAATGTTCAGGTGGAGGGCAGATTATGAGTATGCAGGACCCCAAGGTTACCGTTTTAATGCCGGTATACAACGGAGAAAAGTATTTGCGCGATGCAGTGCTAAGCATTTTGAACCAGACCTTTAAGGATTTTGAATTCTTGATAATTAACGATGGCTCGACAGATAACAGTTTAGCTATCCTAAAAACATTCCAGGACTCCAGGGTCCGGGTGGTTAACAATGACATGAATTTGCAGCTGCCTGCGACCCTGAACAAAGGCCTTGAATTGGCGCGCGGAACATACATAGCCAGGATGGACTGTGATGATATCAGCCTGCCGGAAAGGTTAGCCAGACAGGTGGAGTGCCTGGATGCCAATCCTGACTTTGGCTTGTGTTCTACCGACATTGTCAGCATTAATGCCCAGGGGCAAGTGATAGATATACCCAAGGACAAGATCAAGGGAGTGCCGGTTGAGTGGCGCTTTTTTTGGGAGAACCCGATTAAGCACCCTACAGTGATGCTGCGGCGCAGTATCCTGGCTGACCACAACCTCACCTACAGAGATATTTTTGCAGAGGACTTTGACTTGTGGTGCAGGCTTGCCCTAATAACCAGGCTTCGCAAACTGGATTACCCTCTGCTCCATTACCGCATGGCGCCGGAGAGCATATTCCACTCAAACCCGACGCCACACTTTAGGCAGGCCATACTGTCCAGCCGTACTCTGGCAGCAGCAATTTCCAAGACCACTTGCCCGGCATGTCAGGACGACCTGACCAGGTTTAAGTCAGGCATAGGCCAGAAGCCGGCAGTGTTTGAGCTGAGCGGGGTTCTCCAATGGGTAGAAATTTTGTTGGCCAGGGCAAAAGACTATTGGAATTGGACAGAAGCTGAATATAGATTGGCGAGGCTTGACGCCCAGGATAGACTGTACAGATACCTTAAACACTTTCCCGAACACTATTTCCAAAGTTATTTTAAGATTTGGGGAGTAGGGAAAAACCGAAAGCCCGAACCGGTACATGTGCACTATCTATACTGTTTTGTGAAAAAGAAATTTAAAAAGACAGTCAAACGGCTGATCAAAAAATTAATCAAAAAACCGCTCAAACGGCTAAAAAAACGCCTCAGGCCAAAACCTCATCACTAAAATGACGAAGTTCATAAACACGAGTTAGAATTGGAGCGCGGTTTCATCTCGCAGCATTTTGCCCCTGAAACATCGTACTGAAGTGGCCCGCCACGATTCGGCACAATTTGCTAGGACGTCCAGAACCGTCCCCGTTGTCCTAGTTTCTGACTATTTCCAAAAGCATTTGGGCAGAAATCTCATCAGTCATATTCGTTATGACCCAGGCCAGCGGCTTGAAAGTCTGCAGCGCTGTATCAATGCCTGCGAGCAGTTTGTCGAATTCCTCCAGGGTCGCCCAGTCTTGCCCCGTAAAATGAGTGAGATAGGGGCAGGATGAAACGATTGCGTACTCGCGGCCGTGGGCAGCCAGCTCCTTGGGGTTCCAAACCAAAGTCGGCACATCCATAGCCCAAGCCTCCGCCAGGGCCAGACCCTGGCTCTCGCTTCTGCTGATGAATACCGCAAACACACTCCCGGACAATGTCGCCTTAAACTCTTCCCTGCTGTGCTTGCCGTATACGAGTCTTACCGTCTCCCAGCCGCGTCCCTTCAGCAGCTTCTTTACGCTTTTATAGAAGTCTTCAGGTTCCGTTTTCCAGTAAACCAGCACCTGACGCTCTTTTCTCCGGCCGGCATCAGGCTGCCAATAGCCGGCGTCAATCCCTGCATACCAGCACCGTATCCTTCCCACCAGATCTGGAGCATCCTCCTCATAGGCAGTTTTCACCCACTCCGAGGGCACAATACAAACGTCAATTTCCCGGGAAGAAAGAATATTATTGTACTCCAGGGCGCGGACCATTAAATTAGGCCCTGCCAGGAGTTTTTGGATTTTCCCCGCTTGTTTGAAGCCAATCGCCTGCTGCAGCGAGTCAATTCCGCTCAGGACAACAACAGCGCCGCCAACATCCCTATCCTTGCGGGGATTATAGTTGAAATCAACGCCGAGCTTGCTCAGCCCTTCAACCAAACTGCGGGTCACGCCATAGTGGCCGTCATACAGAGATTGACTGCCGCCGCCAACAGGGTGGGTGAGGACTGTAATCTCGGGCATAAAAATTACCTCCCTGGGCCTGTTTGACTGATGCCATTGCTGTTTGCTCTACTAGACTGAGATAGAGCTTTTCGTAATCACTGCTGATTTTTTCCCAGGTAAATCTCTTTTGCCAGGCCTCAAAGCCCGCTGCGGCCATTTGCTCCCTTTCCGCAGGGTGGTAATACAGTTCCTCCAGCAGTTTCACGGCATCCCTCACTCGTACCCTGGAACTCCCCCCGGGTTCTTTGACGGTTGACAATAACTTGCCCGACTTGCACCACTCGATGATTTCCGCCGAGTTGCCCGCATCGCTGCTTAGAAACGGAGTCTTAGCTGCCATACATTCGAAAAGAACCAAGGGCGAGCATTCAATGCTGGAAGGAAACAGGAACAGGTCTGCCTGCCTGAAAGCGGCGACAGTTTCTTGCCGCGTCAGGTTCCTAACCATCAGCCTTTTCCCGTCCTTTACTCGCAAAGCGGACTGATTGAAACTTGCTTCCGCTGCCTCACAGGATTCCGTGCAGCCGCCGCCAAAACTGTTGCCAACCAACAAAAACGTGGTTTCAGTAATCTTGGCATGTTCGAAAATGCGCGCTGCTTCAGCGTGCCCTTTGGAACCGGTATGGGAACCGACGTGGAGAAGCAAAAAGTGTTCTTTGGGAATGTCAAGGACCTCTCGAATATTCGTTGCCGCAGGTGCCAGAAACTCGTCCGCCCCGGCGCCGTTGGGTATTACGGTCAGATTTGCAATTCCGTTTTCCCTGGCAAAATTGATATCCCTGTAGTCATTGGACAGAAATACATTGCAGTCATACTTGGCGAGCCAGGTTTTCATCGAGCGAAAATAATCCTGGTATTCAGGCCAATACAGGCCGGAAAACCCTGTAGGCACAAAAACCTTTTTAGCCTTGAGCCGCTCCAGAATGGGAAGGGCCAGGTCAGTCGCCCACTGCTGGGCAGCAAAATTCGTGATGACATCGAAATCAGAGTCCAAGAGAAACTCTGTGTATTTGTACGTCTTGCCGGCGAAACCCCTCACCGCATTGCCGGAAATCCTGAACCCGGCAATTTTTACGCCGTTAATGACTTTTTCTTTCCGCTCCGGCAGCTTGCCGGTGGCTACGGTGACATCGTGTCCAAGTCTAGCCAGCCTCTCGGAAATCTGCTTCACAACTTCCTGCATGCCGCCAACGGATGGGTGGTAGAATTCAACGGTGTGAAGTATTTTCAACCTTCCTCATACCCCTTTTCCCCAAGCACAATGTCACATGGCTGCCGCGATTTGTTGCAGTAGAAATTAGCCAGACGCTTAAAAGGCCGGGCACGCTTCCGCAAAATCCTTCTGGGAATGCCCAAGGCCTTGCTCATCCTGTCAGCAGCCTCTGAGACTAAACGGACCATTTCTTCGCTGGAAGGTTCCGGCGACACCCGCCAAAAGGCTCCGTGCACCAGGCAGGCCAAATCCAGGGCAGCTTGACCGGGAACTAAACTCCCGTCTGCAGCCCAGGTCAGGTTCTCGGCGCATAAACTTATCACCTTGTCACGAAACGGGTTAGGTGCACGTCTGGAAATACTCCCCGGCACCTCCCGGTAAATCTCAAGTATCTCCGGCAAGTTTGCCACATCATACTCCCGGGCTATTCTGGACCATAATTCGTAGTCCTCCGGGGGCTGTCTGTCCGGGTCGGTAGAATACAGACCCACTTTGTCCAAAGCGCTTTTTCGAAGCATCACCGAGCTATGCACAAATGGATTATTAAATATCAGATCGAACTTTAGCACCTCGTTTTCTGTCGGGTGCGTGTGGGCCCTCTGCGAGGGTCTGTCCTCCTGCCAAATCTCTGCCCAGGCGCCAATCAAGCCGCACCTCTCATGCTGCTCCAGAAAATCCACCTGCTTCGCAAACCGCTCCGGGTAAGCCATATCGTCATGGTCCTGCCTGGCAATGTATTTCCCTCCGGCCAGTTTAATGCCCTTGTTGAGCGCTGCGGCCAAACCCTGATTGGGTTGATTCAATGCCCTGATTCTTCTGTCAGCATAGCCTTCAATGATGCCGGCTGTGGAGTCGGTTGACCCGTCATCGATGATAATCAGTTCAAAATCCGTAAAGGTTTGCGCCAGGATGCTGTCTATGGACTGTTTAAGATAGTCCTCTCCGTTATACACGGCCAGTACCGCGCTGACCAGGGGAAGATTGCTCATATTCCCACCCCCGCCTCTATTGCCTCTTTGGTAGATGCTCCGTTCACAAGCGCCCTGTTCAGATAATCCTCCAGGCTCATTCCGCTTTCAGGCAGGCGGGAATATTCCCCGGCCAGGCAGGCATAATTATGCCGGATGAAAATCCTGCCATATCGGCTTAAAGGATCGGATCCCAGCAACTGCAAATAAGCTTTGTGCAGGGCGAAGAGCTGCTCGGGAAAAGGCCCGCTGCCGCTCTCGGTACTGTCCTGTCCGGTATGACAGCGGTACTTAACATAGGCTTCCTTTAACACAATCACGCTGCCGTGTCCTGCCATATCGAGCAGAAAGGGCCTGTCGGCGACTTTGCCATACACTTCCCACTTTATTGGCACGGCCTTAAAAAATTCGCTGCGGTAGACAGTGGAGCCAAAATGAAACGGAAAACCGTCGTAGAGCAAGGCGGCAAAATCCTTGGCAGCTGGACAGTGGACATGTTCACCCTTGAAGCGGGGCCAGTTGCGGGAGGAAGGGCGCTCTTCGAAGCTCATGCCTGAACCGATCAAGACAGCGTTGCGGTATTTCTCCGCTAAAGCCAGGGCCGTACTTATATAGTCCGGGTGGAGCAGGTCATCGTCGTGAAACACCATGACCCATTCCCGTTGGGCCAACTCTTTGGCCCTGGCAAAATTCTCCGCCACGCCAAGATTCCTGTCGCTGCGGTTGAGTCTCACCCCAAACTCCTTAAACTCAGAAACAACCTGGGGAGTGTGGTCCGTACTGCCGTTGTCGAGCGCTGTGATGGGAATTCTGCCTATGCTCTGCCGGCACAAACTCGCAAGGGTTTCCCTTAACAAGGAAGCTCGATTATGAGTGAGAACAATGATTTCGATGCATTCACTTGGCGCTTTCATCCTCATAACCGTCCAGCTTGACCAGGTCGGCAAACTGCGGCATCCAGGCTGCCCCAGGAAACCTGTTGGCCCATTCCCGTGCTAAAACCCGGTTGGCGTGAAATTCGACTCGGCACAAAACTGCCTGACTTCATCATAACCTGTCTGGTTCGAACAATTGTCCTGCACAATCACTTCGAGTTGGCCATGCCCGTCATATGCCTTTAACATCCTGAGCTGGCGCAGCAAACTTGCAGCCCTGTTGTAACTGGGTATATACACCAGTAGTTTCATGGCACCTGCTCCAAAGTTGTCCTGTTCGCCTCAGTCAGGCACACTGTCCATCAGGTCAATCAGCATGAGTTTTTGCAATTCTTCCCTGTCCAGGTGGGGAGACATGTCTTCAATCGGATGGTTGACAGTGAGCTTGGGGTTTACCCAGGAGGTTTGCTCCAGTCTTACCTCGATGAAGGCTGGACCCGGGTCAGCCATGGCCCTGGCGATTATCTCCTCCGCCCCTGCCGGCGTGTCAATCCGGTAGGTCCCGGCAACCCCGTAAGCGGACGCAAGCTTCACCAGATCCGGGCAGTTATAACCGATAACAGTGGCCTGCCAGCGCCCCTCAAAGTACATGTCCTGAAACTGTCTCACCATCCCCAGACAGGAGTTGTTCATTACAAAAACCTTTACTGACAGGTTATGCTGGACGAGAGTATCAAGTTCCTGGCTATTGACCTGTATCCCCCCGTCACCCGAGATGACAATAACCCTCCTGCCTGTCTTGGCAGCCCCCAGAGCGGCCGGGAGCGCAAAACCCATGGCTCCCATCCCCCCCGAGATCAACATCCTTTGGCCCGTTTTAAGTTTGAAGGACTGGGCAGCCCACATTTGGTTCTGGCCCACATCCAGACAGATTATATCCCCCGGGCGGCAATGCCGGGACAGTATCTCCATCATCCGGTTCGGGTTGATCCGGGTCTCTTCACTCACCGGAGCACAGGGGAACCGCTCCTTGTAGTCTTGAATCAGAGCATACCAGTCCCGCAAATCCGGCTTATTGAAGCTCCTTAAACGCCTGTTCAGTTCAAGCACGAACTGCCGCAGGTCGCAGTTTACCGCTATATCTGTCTTCACTTTCGCATCAAGTTCATGCGGGTCTATATCCACCTGGACCTTTACAGCGCCCCGGGCAAAGCTTTCAGGCCTGGTACCAGTCTGCCTGGTATCCAGCCTTGAGCCCAGGATTAGCAGAAAGTCGGCGTTGGCCAGGGCCAGGTTGCTGTAACGGTTGCCGTATGCCCCGATCATCCCCAGAAAATTCGGGCTGTCATGGGGTACTGCGTCCAGGCCCATGAGAGAAGTGACGACGGGTAAGCCGGTTTTTTGCAAAAACCGCTGCAGTTCTTCACAGGCGCCGGAAGTCCTGACTCCGCCTCCGGCCAAAACCACAGGCCGTTTGGCATTGGCCAGTAGCCTTATAATCCCGGCAAAATCAACGGACTTGAGGGGCTGTGCCTGCCGCCCTTGAAACTCCTCGCTCTCACAAAAACCGGCCAGCTTTTCCGGTTCTATCCCGGCTCGCTGCACGTTCATGGGCAGATCCAGCAGGACCGGGCCGGGCCTGCCGCTCCGGGCCAGGTATACGGCCTTCTCCAGGTGGTACCTTATTGCGGTCGGGTCAACCACCATCTCGGCGTATTTGGTGAGCGGTTTGACAACGCTGACGATGTCTGTTTCCTGAAAACCAAGCTGGCGCAGGGGCCTGTCAAACTTGTACTCATAGGTGTTGACCTGTCCTGTAATGAACAGGCAGGGAACAGAGTCAAAATAACAGCTGCCGATGCCTGTAAGCAGATTCAAAGCTCCCGGCCCGCTGGTAGCCATCGCCACGCCCAAACTTCCGCTTGAGCGGGCATAGGCCTCAGCCGCAAAGGCAGCGGCCTGTTCATGGTGTACAGCCACACAGGCGATATCACTTCTGCCGTACATGGAATCCGCCATGTGGGTGATGGCCCCGCCGATAAATTCAAATACGCACCCTACCCCTTCCTTCACCAAAAAATCAATCACATAATCCGACAGCTTCACTCCATTTTCACCCCCTAGGATACAGGCTCAGGCTATCCCGGAACCACAAGATGGTCTCGTCCAGTCCTTCACTCAAAGGAATTTTCGGCTCCCAGTCCAGCTTAGCCTTGACCTTGCCAAGATCCGCCAGCCAAACCTTGGGCTCCAGGAGGCGGGGAGGGTATTTTCCCCAGCGCGCAAGGGTTGGCGCTTGCAGTTTTTCAGCCAGCAAGCTTGTTACCTCCCCTACGGAAGACTGGATCCCGGAGCCGATATTGAGAACTTCCCCGGCTGTGCCGGGCGCTTTAACAGCATGCAAGTATGCCTCAACCACATCACCGATGAAAACGAAATCCCGCACAAATCCCGGAGCTGACAGGTTGGGAACCTCCTGCCGCAGATAAGACTTAATGAGATAAGGAATGAGCCTGCCAGGGTAATCCCATGGACCGTAGGGAGAAAACAAGCGCAGGGTAATAATGGGCAGGCCCTTGATCAATGCCTCGGAGGAGCAAAAAAGAGTTGCTGCAGCCTTGGAGACCGCATAGTCTCCCAGGGGAGAAACCCTGTCATCTTCCTGCATAGGATCCTGTTTAACCCCGTATTCGGAAGAACTTCCGGTATTCACAAAACAGTCAAAACCCAGTTTCTCACAAGCGCGCACCAGGTTCACTGTGCCTAAAAGATTGGACAGAAAAACATCTCTGCTCTCTGTCTGGCTGGTGAAACCTCCGCAGGCGGCAAGATGATAGATAACCTGAGGCCTGGCAAGGGAGACTATCCTCCTGACCCGTTCACTGTCCCTCAGATCTGCTTCATGCACTGTAAGCTCCCTTTCCAGTCCGGCTATCCTCCACAGATTGGACTCCCTGCGCACAGTGACATGAATTTCCCAGCCCGAATCTATCAGGCGGCGTACCAGATTTGCCCCAACAAAGCCCGTTGCCCCGGTAACAAGAACCCTCATCTTTTGACAAACTCCCTTATTTTCTCAAGCATGAACTCGATCATCCCAGCGCTTAGTCCCGGATAAACTCCCAGCCAGAAACTTTGCCGCATGACCAGGTCAGTGTTTTTGAGTTCTCCCACCACCCTGTAACCGCTCCCTGCCGCTCTCAGTTCATCAAAGCACGGGTGCCTGATCAAGTTGCCGGCAAAGAGCATCCTGGTCTGGATACCCTGCGATTCCAGGTGATTCACTAGCTCATGGCGGCTGAAGCCCGCCTCTTCCCTAACTGTCAGCAAGAAGCCGAACCAGCTGGGCTCGGAATCCTTGCTTTTCTCCGGCAGGATGAACCTGTCCGCGAGTCCGTCCAATTCCTGGCGCAGCAGGCTCCAGTTGCGTTTTCTGGCCGCGATGAAGGCAGGGAGCTTAGCGAGCTGGGCGCAGCCGACCGCAGCCTGCAGGTCGGTAACCTTTAGGTTAAAACCCAGGTGGGAATAAACATATTTATGGTCATAACCCCGGGGCAGTTCTCCGTACTGTTGCTCAAACCGCTTGCGGCAGGTGTTGTCCTCACCGGCGGGACAGCGGCAGTCCCTGCCCCAATCGCGTAAGGACAGGACCATGCGCTGAAGTCTGTCATCGTTGGTATAGACAGCTCCCCCTTCCCCCATGGTCAGATGGTGCGCAGGGTAGAAGCTGGAGGTGCCCAGGTCTCCGATTGTTCCGGTAAAGCGGTACTGACCGTCGTATCGGCAGAGGGAGCCCAGAGCGTCGCAATTGTCCTCGACCAGCCATAAGCCGTGCCGGGCGCAGAAGTCCTTAACCCGCTGCAGGTCAAAAGGATTGCCCAGAGTATGTGCCAGCATCACCGCCCTGGTTTTCGGGCTCAGGGCCTGTTCCAGGCCGGAACAATCTATGTTGTATTCGGGCAGGGTAATGTCCGCAAAGACAGGAACAGCGCCATACTGCAGGATGGGGAAGACCGTGGTCGGGAACCCCGCAGCAACCGTGATGACCTCATCGCCTCTTCTTATCCTCCTGTCCCCAAGTTCCGGAGAGGTCAGGGACATAAAGGCCAAAAGGTTGGCTGAGGAACCCGAATTGACCAGAGCACAGTGCTTTACCCCCAGAAATCCGGCCAGCTCCTTTTCGAACCGTGCCGCATATCTGCCTGCAGTGAGCCAAAAATCCAGCGCCGCGTCCACCAGGCAGGAGATTTCGTTCTCATCAAATACCCGCCCGGCATAAAGGATAGGGTCACCCGGCTTGAAAGAGGTGTCCTGCCTGTGCCGGACCTCATAATACCTGACCGCCGCCCGGATAGCCTCTTCCCGCAGTGTTTTCTCCATCTCGTCCACCCAAATCACCCGCAATACTAGGACAAAGGGGACGGTTCCAAACGTCCTAGCAAATTCTGACGAATTCTGGCAGATATTTGTCTATAAGCGTTCTCTCATTCTGACTCCTGACTTCTGACTTCTGAATTCTTGCTACAAAGCAGTTACCCCAAACTAAGGTACTCCCTGATTTGCCTAAGGCAAAGCTCACCCGGATCTGCCCCCTCAAGGTAGGCCTTGGTCCACTCGACCACTTTCCCAATGGCCTGGTCCAGATCCCACCTCGGGCGCCAGTCCAGCCTGGCCCTGGCCTTGGAGCAGTCCAGCTTAAGACAGCCAGCCTCGGACATGCTGTTTTTCATATCCGCCTCATAAGAGGCATCAGGACCCCATTTGGCGCAAAATCTGTGTACAACCCATTCTACCGGTTTGGCGTCTCTGTCTTCCGGCCCGAAATTCCACGCTTCGCCAAAGCATGGTCCATGTTCATACAGCTTCCGGGCCAGCTTCAGATATCCGCCGAGGGGTTCCAGCACATGCTGCCAGGGTCTCACTGCACCCGGGTTTCTGATTACCGCTTTTTCTCCCCGGGATAAAGCTCTGACGCAGTCCGGAATCAAGCGGTCCCTGGCCCAATCTCCGCCCCCAATCACATTCCCCGCCCTGGCAGAGGCAATCGCCACTCCGTGCAGACGGTACTCACCGGGATTGAAAAAGGAATTCCTGTAAGCGTCTGTCACCAATTCCGCACAGGCCTTGCTGCTGGAATAAGGGTCGAATCCTCCCAAAGTGTCATTTTCCCTGTACCCCCAGGGCCATTCCCGGTTGAGGTAACATTTGTCCGTGGTGA
Organism: Bacillota bacterium; assembly: GCA_021811155.1. GTDB lineage: Bacteria > Bacillota > Desulfitobacteriia > Desulfitobacteriales > JAJXUE01 > JAJZPO01. Next base: position 12,444 of record JAJZPO010000023.1, read on the forward strand.
CATTTACCACAGCCCGGATGCTTGAACACTTCCTCACTGCCTCAAATAAGGCTGCGCTGCCTATGACATTAACCTCATATGTCTCGACCGGGTTCAAATATGACTCCCTTACCAGGGATTGTGCCGCCAGATGGAGCACGATATCAGGCCGGACCTCTTGCATGGTTTTTTCCAGCAGCGCCCGGTTCCTGATGTCTCCGGTTAATGACCTTATCTGCCGCTCCAAACGGCAGATTTCAAACAGGCTTGGCTGAGTGGGCGGGCCCAGGGCGTATCCCGTCACATCCGCCCCCAGATAATTGAGCCAAATGCAAAGCCAGGCACCCTTAAAGCCGGTGTGGCCGGTAATCAATACCTTTTTACCCAGCCAAAAGGCTTGGTCCGTCATACTTTTCACCTGCCCGATCGCGGCGGTCCTTTATTACTAATATGACGCCTGTTTGCCAAATGCCAGTTACGCCGTGAAACAGGCTGAGGCCAAGGGCCTCCGCCGGACGGAGGCCCTCTCACTTGCAGATCCAGGAATCCGGTATAAGATCGGAAGTATCAAGCTCATCCCGGTTAAACCACCGCTTGGGCGCCAAGACAATTTTGTCAGGGTTTTCGTTTAACCAGGCAGCCCACCAGCTAAAGGAGCTGTTGGCTAGGATATTGTGCTTGCACAGACTCATCAGGCGCAAGTCTTCATAGGCTTTTTCCACCCCGTTGTGGGTCACAAACCGTACGGGATAACTCAAACTGAAGTTTTCCCTCGTCCATTCAGGGGCATCGGAAAAGACATAGAAGCGGGGGTCCGAAACCCGGGAAACAAGGCCGTTGATGCAGCTTTGGTAATAATCCCTGCTGCAGACCCCATGATATTTGTTTGTTACCGGATTTGAGACATAATCGCCGCGCCGGACATGGATTGAAATGGAATTGGTAGTGCGGATTTCATTGCCAATCTCTTTGTTCAGACCGGCCGGCTCTTCTTTGACCTTAAATTCCTGGCGGATTGTGCTTTCAATATCTTTAAAGTATTTCTCGCTCTGCCAGTAGCCCTCTATATATACATTGTCGGGGTACTTTAGGGCACGGCGGGTGAAATGAAAATGGGGTTCTTTGATGAGTGTCAGGCTTTGTTTTTCGTCGCTTGCGGCAAATGTCTGCGCAATATTGAAACAGCCCAGTTCGTAGAAACGCAATCTATAGGTCTGAAAAGCGGTGATATCCAACTTGAGCGCTGTCTGATGTTTCAGGGCCAGCCGTCTGGCCATGGCGTACTGGAACATTTGATTTCCCAAGCCGCCCAGGAGCTGCACAATAATCATTTGCTTTCCTGCCTCGCCTGCACGCCCGCTTCTGCGGGAGCCTTACTCATAACGTTTGACCGGGTAACCGCGTTCCTTGAGCATCACATCCAGTTCAGCCAGCTTGAGATCTGCCTTGACCATCATTTGGACCAGTTCCCTAAAGCCAACCTTTGGCTCCCAGCCCAGAACCCGCCTGGCTTTGCCGGGATCGCCCAGCAAGGCGTCAACTTCAGTCGGGCGAAAATAGCGCGGGTCAACCGCAATCAATACCTCGCCGGTCCTGGCGTCAACACCTGTCTCGTCCATCCCTTGACCCTGCCAGCTTATTTCCGTTCCAAGCGACCTGAAAGCCAGTTCGACAAATTCACGTACGGAATGGCTCTCACCGCTTGCAACCACATAGTCATCCGGCTCTGCCTGCTGCAGCATGAGCCACATGGACTCAACATAATCCCCCGCAAAGCCCCAGTCCCGCCTGGCGTTCAAATTGCCCAGATAAATTCTGTCCTGCAGCCCGAGTTGGATACGTGCCACTGCCCGGGTGATCTTACGTGTAACGAAGGTTTCCCCCCTGAGCGGCGATTCGTGGTTGAACAGGATGCCGTTGCAGGCAAATATGTCGTAGGCCTCGCGGTAATTGACTGTAATCCAGTAAGCGTACAGCTTGGCAGCGGCGTAAGGACTGCGCGGGTAAAAGGGCGTACTCTCCCTTTGCGGCGTTTCTTGCACCAGCCCGTAGAGCTCGCTCGTTGATGCCTGGTAAAAGCGGGTTTTCTTCTCCAATCCCAGGATGCGCAGCGCTTCCAGCAATCTCAAAACGCCGACGGCATCGGCATTGGCGGTGTATTCGGGCGTTTCAAAGGATACCGCCACATGGCTCTGGGCCGCCAGGTTGTAAATCTCATCCGGCTGCACTTCCTGGATAATGCGCATCAGGTTGGTAGAATCCGTCAGATCACCATAGTGCAGGTGCAGGCGGACATCCTTTTCATGCGGATCCTGGTACAAATCTTCGATCCTGCCGGTATTGAACGAGGATGAACGGCGTTTTATGCCATGCACCACGTACCCCTTGTCCAGGAGAGATTTCGCCAAATAAGCTCCGTCCTGGCCCGTGATGCCGCTGATCAAAGCCTTTTTCACCTGAATATCCACCTCTTGTGCGACAGGTTAACGGCGTTTTTCAATCTTCCGCAGCGCCTTGCGGTACTGTGCTCGGGCTTCCGAGCTGAAAGACGCCTCAGGTCCCTGCTCACTGGCCCAGGCCAGAAAGTTCTTAAAAACCTCTTTCCTTTGCATCCAGACGTTGGAGGTGACAATACTTCTTACACTGTTGGCCGGATCGTCCTGGTAAATGAGCAAAGGTTCAGCAATATAGGCAAAATCAGTCTGGGTGGCAACTCGCAGCCACAAAGCGTAGTCCTCGATAATACCGGGCTCTGCGGGAAAACCTATTACCGTTTGGAACAGGGACTTATGCACCAGGGTTGAACTGCAGACAATTTGGTTTTGCTGCGTCAGGTCAGCAAAACCTATCCGCTCCTTGTCCCAGTCCAGCAGCTTGCCTCGGATTCCTTTACCGGGCAGAAAACGCAAAGCATTGGAGGAAACAGCCTTGCACCCGAGAACCTTGGCTAACTCCAGCTGCTTTTCCAGTTTTTCCGCCAACCAGGCGTCATCGCTGTCCAGAAAAGCCAGCCAGTCACCCTTGCTGGCCTCAATGCCTCTGTTTCTGGGCACGGCCGGCAGGCCGCTGTGGATTCCGGGCAGCCATTGTACCCTGGAGTCCTTGATCCCCCGGATCAGCGCCTCTGTATTGTCTGTTGAGCCGTCGTCACAAACCAACACTTCCAAGGGAGGTTCGGTTTGCTGCAAGGCGCTGCACACAGCCTTTTCTATGCTGTTCGCCCTGTTCCAGGTAGGTATGATCACCGAGATATCGTTCATTCTTGCCCACCTTGTTTTTCAGGCTTTTAATGCCGGGTACAGGGTCTCTGATTATCATATGTCTTGGGCTTTGAAAGTGTCTTGGAGTTCAGACTGCTTGTCAGGGAAAATCTTGTCGGATGCTGGCAGGAGTTTCCTTACAGCGCCAAGAACCTCTTAACAACAAAATGCAGCACAGGAGGTTACATGTTAGAGATTAACGCCCTCAGCAAAAGCTACGGGTCTTTCCAGGCCTTGGACTCCTTAAACCTGTCCGTTCAGTCCGGCGAATTATTCGGCTTTCTCGGACCCAACGGAGCCGGCAAGACCACTACCATCAACATCCTCGCCGGTTTGCTCAAGCCCACTTCCGGCACCGCCAAGATAGCAGGCTTCGATGTCAGGCTCCAACCGCTTCAGGCCAAGGCCTGTCTCGGCTACGTGCCGGATACCCCATTGCTCTATGAAAAGCTCACCGGACGGGAGTTCCTGCGGTTCATCCAGAGATTGTACAAAGTTGACAAGGAACAGCCGCAAAAGGCCATCGATAATTTGCTGGAGTTGTTTGAGCTGAAGGACCGGGGCAACGACTTGATCCAGAGCTATTCCCATGGCATGAAGCAAAAAATCGCCCTGGCCGGAGTGCTGATCCATGAGCCAAAGGTGATTTTGCTGGATGAGCCCACTGTGGGCCTTGATCCGAAAAGCGCCCGCCTGATCAAAGATATCCTGCGCGAATTGACCGGGCGCGGGGTAACCGTGTTTATGTCCACCCACATCCTGGAGATAGCGGAGCAGATGTGCGACAGGGTGGGGATAATCAACCAGGGCAAGCTCCTGGCCCTTGGCACGCCCTCTGAACTGCGGCAGGGCGATTCGCTGGAAAACATCTTCCTGCAGTTGACAGGCGGCGCCGATTACAGCGAATTGATCCGCTACCTGGGGGAGGGGCCTGAGCATGCGTAACTTGGCCTTGCTGCTGGCTGCCCACATGAGGTCCCGCTGGAACAACCTGCGAACCTCCTCCGGCCGGCGCATAGCAACTCTGGTTCTGCTTGCCGTGTTTGCGTTCTGGTTTTTTTCCCTGCTGGCAACCCTTAGTCACGGTGTATTTGCTGCCCTTGCCAGCCAAAATGCTGTTCTGGCAATCGAGTCCCTGACAGCCGCAAGCTTTACGGCAGCTTTTATCCTGGCTCTCCTCAGCAGCGTAGCCTATGCCTTCAACTCTCTCTACGAAGCCAGGGACTTGCGCTTGCTCTTAAGCAGCCCCCTCACGCCAACCACGGTTTTCAGCTACAAGTTCCTGCTTTCCTTTCTTGACATTGCCGGGGTGGTCCTGCTCTTTTTCGGGCCTGTGCTGGCAAGTCTGGGACTCGTATTTTCTGCTTCCCCCTTATATTACATCCTGTCCTTCCTGGGCCTTCTGCTCTTCACATTGCTCCCACTCGGCCTGGGCTATCTCTTGTCCATAATCGTGCTGCGGCTTCTTCCCCCCCGCCGCAGCAAGGAAATCCTTGCCGTCATCGGCAGCCTTACCGGCCTAATGGTTTGGGCCGGCATGCAATATATGCAGACCATGGTCCCCCGCTCTCCGGACCCTCTGGTACTCAATTCCCTGACTGGGCACATTTCCTTTCTTTCCTATTGGCCGCCCGGCTGGGCGGCGGGCTTAGCGGTGAACCTGGCGCTGGGAAATATGAGCAGCGCCCTGCTCCTCCTCCTGCTCTTAGCCGCGCTGAGCCTGGTCCTCACCATCCTGTGCCTGACAGCTGTCAAAACCCTTTACCTGTCGGGATGGGCCAATAGCCAGGCCGCGCCGCACAAGACCAAAATAAGACACCAGGCCAGGGAGGCCCGCTTGTTCAGCTTCCTGCCTCCTGTACTGGCCGGGACTATGTCAAAAGAGATAAAGACCCTGCAGCGAAACGTGCAGGAGCTGACCCAATGGATACTGCCGGTAGTCATTATCGCCTTCTTCATCTGGCAGAGCACACGCCGCCCACCCATGGCTGCCCAGGGGAATCACTTCTTTGATACCATGAACCTGATTGTCATTGCCTTTATCACCAGCCTGATGGCATCCAGCATCTCATCCCGCTCCCTGCCCAGGGAAGGCAGGTGCATCCAGCTCTTGGTCCTAAGTCCGGTAGACTTGAAACAAGTGCTTTGGGGGAAATTCTTCATCGCTTACCTGCCTGCCCTGATTCTGGCGGAAGCGGCCCTGGTCCTCATCATCTTGTTCACAGGCAAAAGTCCGGGTTGGTTTGGCTTTCCGGCCCTGGCCCTGGTCATGCCCAGCTTTACCGCCTTGGGCTTGAGCATGGGAGCCTTCTCCGGCCGCTATAACAGCACAAACCCCAAGAAAATGCTCAGCGCCGGCGGCGCCCTGTTGCTGCAGTTGTTCAGCCTCCTGCTCCTGGGTGTTTACGCCGCCCTCGCAGCTTTGATCAGTTATCTGGCCGGCCTCGGAGCTGGTGTGACGGCTTATGTCGGAGGCTTGCTCATCCTTCTGCTGGTAAGCCTTGGCATTACCCAGCTAAGCTTAACCTTGGCCGCCGACCATCTGTCCGGCAAAGAGTGGGCCTTGAAATTTACCGGTTCAGAATAGGTGCTCTGTAAAGTAAGTAGCGCAGCGTTTATTTCACGCTGCGCTACTTTGTTATACCGTCTTTTCTTTTCTTTCTTCTGCCAGCCATTTGGCGGCCGCGTAGTTTAAAGGCAAGGTGCGGATGTCCTCCCACATGATATCTTCCGCCACCAACCGGCGCAGGTCAAATTCCTTAAAGCGCCCGCCGCAGTCGCGGCAGACCGCCACTGTCACCCCTGGGTACTCAGGGGCCTCAAGATAGGTCTGCTGCCGGGGATCTTCACTGCCGCAGAGCAGACAGCCCGTTGCCCTGACCGGACGCTCATAGCCGCAAATGCCGCAGCGCAAGTAACGTTTGCCTACAGGGGGTAAAAGCAGGGCCATGCCCCCTTCCTCGCCGCATACCGGACAGCGGCCGTCGCTCTGCTCATCCTGGCCAAAGTCCGGTGCAAGGCTTTCTCTCGCCATCTGAACAATCCCGCCGAGAGCCAGGTGCAGCCGGCTGAGCAGCCTTGTTTCTGGAATCGGCCTACCTTGCCTGAACTCACGCCATAACTGCCGCAGGATCTCCGGGCTTACCTCAATCCCGTCACCTGCCAGGTTCAATCTCTGCCACAGCTCAAGCACGGCTTCCTCCGGTAAATCTGGCAGGGAATAATAAGGCGGAGCTGCTGCCTGATGTATGCTCCCAATCCAGACAGGGCCTCTCTCCTCCTGCCAGCTGCTCACTTCCTGTTTTAACCGCAGGTAAGTTTCCTTGGCCGCCTCAAGCCCAGTATCCCCAGCATCCAATTTTTGCTCTATACTGTTCAAGCCGGTTCCCCCTCACCTTGTCAACGCCAATTCACTTTGCCACGCTTTTGTTTTCTGCTGCCTGCTCATACCACACAGCATGATGCGCCTTGGCAAAATCCTCAGGCACATAGCCGGTCAGCATACCGGAAATGGACGCCCTGGAACCTGGGTGGATCAGGGACAGGTAGATATGACCGATGACGGCGGCGGTCATGACAAACATGGCCAAGTCGTGCAGCGGATAAGCCCAGTCCACCAACCCTGCCGGAAAATTGGGTGCAAACCACATCACCAGGCCGCTTACAGTGATAACTGCCGAGCCGCAAATCGTCAACAGGGAATTGATCTTTTCTCCGCCGTTGTATTTGTCCTGGGGCGGATAAGCGGCATGGCCGCCAAAGAATTCAGCCGTAAAGGCCTTGATGTGCTTTTTATCAGCCTCGCTGAAGCTAAAGGCAGATCTGAGCCAATCCCGGTGATAGCGCGAGTCGCCGATAAAAAACATGGCCCCGGCGCCCAGCACGAAAATTACCGCTACCACCCTGTGGATCAACCTGGCAATCTGAAGTCCGCCCACCAGGCTCATCAGAGGGTGGAATCCGGCAGTGAAAACCCCCAGGCCCGTAAACAGCAGCATGAAAAAGGAAACAACGTGGAGCCAGTGGCTGAAACGTTCTCCCCCGGTAAACCTGAGGACCTTTCCCTCTGCCACCTGCCCTTCAACTTTAAGCCTTTCTACCGCCATTATTCTTTTCCCCCTTTCCCGCTCTCAGGCGGACCGTAATTCCCGCGCAGGGCGTTTCCCAGAATTCCAAAGACCACTGCCGCTGCGGCTCCGCCCACAGCCACAGTTCCCACCGGGCGGATGATGTCTTTCCACAGGGTCAAAGCCAGCGGCGCCGCCGGATTGGACGGCAGTCCGTAAGCCTCGGGACTGTCCAGCAGGATGTAGCTGTGTGTCATGCCGCCCATTTCCTTCTCGCCGTAGAGTAATGCTTTGGGGTATTTCCCTTTTACCTCCGCCAGGCGTTTTTTAGCCTTGGCCATCAATTCGTCCCGTTCGCCGAACTCCAGAGCCCCGGTCTGACAGGTTTGCACGCACATGGGCTTCAGGTTATTCTCTACCCTGTCGATGCAGCCGGTGCATTTGAAAGCTTTTTTCTTTTGGTCATCCACCTTCGGCACACCAAAGGGGCAGTTTTCGGCGCAGTAGCCGCAGCCGATGCACAGGTCTGCATCAATGACCACATAGCCAGAGCCGGTCTTGGAGATTGCCTTGGAGGTGCAAGCCTTGAGACAAGCCGGGTCGGCGCAGTGGAAGCACTGGGCCTTGCGCATCAGCCAATGCATCTGGCTGCCGCTGTAGTTTTCATCAAAGCTGACAAAAGTCCAGGTGTCCGGGGTAAATGTCCGCATGCTCTGATAGCTTCTTACCAACTGGGTCTTCTCGGCAGGAAGCTGATTCCACTCTTTGCAGGCAACTGTACACGCCTTGCAGCCTGTGCATTTGGAGGTATCCGCCAGAACCATTTTCCGTGTCATCCTACACCCTCCTTATGTTGACCAGACAGGCCTTGTATTCAGGTGTTCCCGCACCCGGGTCAAGCGCCCCGATGGTCAATTCATTGGCGCCTGGTCCTGGACTCAGAGAAGCAAATCCCCACCCCCAGGGTATACCGATGGTCTCTGTATCCTTGCCGTTGACCTTATAGGTTTGCAGCCGGTCTGTAACCAGACAGCGGACCCGCAGTTTGCCGCGGGCGGAGGCTACTTCCACCGTGTCTCCGTCCTGGGCCCCGATCTTTTGGGCCAGGTTCTTGCTGATCTCGGCAAAAGGCCCTGGCATCAGTTCGTTCAGCACGGGAATATTGCGGGTAACCCCTCCTGCACAAAAGTGTTCTACCACACCATAGGTAGTGAGCACGTAAGGGAAGTCCTCAGGCTTACCCACCTTTTGAATTCCAGGCACAGTGGCAGGGATAACCACCAGAGGGTTGGAGGACACCTCCGAGTGGAGCAGGTTGCTTGTGGGGCTCTCCACCGGCTCGTAGAATTCCGGCAGCGGACCGTCGACACACAATCCGGCGGGCCTAAGTCCTATGGGCGACAGGTTGTCGGCGGGCGGTGTCACCGGCATGCCGCTGGTATATTTGGCGGCAAACAGGCGGCCCACACCCTCAGGGTTCATGCGAAAGCTCTGCTTGCCCTCGGGCGTGTCCGGTCCCTTGGTCTTGTCAACCACGTCAGGGCCATCGTTCCCGCTCCAAACCCTGGCGACCGGATCCCACCAAACCAATTTCCGCTCCGGGTCCACAGGCTGGCCGTTGGCATCACAGGAAGCCCGGTTGTAGAGAATTCTGATATTTGCAGGCCAGGCATAGCTCCAGTCCTTAAACAGCCCCAGGCCCGACGGATCACCGTTTTTCCGCCTGGCTGCCAGGTTGCCGTTCCCGGTCACCCCCGTGTAAATCCAGCAACCGGTGGAGACTGAGCCTGCAGGCGCCTTGAGGTAGTCGGCCAAAGTTGGCAGAAGTTTGCCCGTAGTTTCGTCATAGCCGCTGATTTCCTGCAGCACCTTCAGGGCGCTTGGCTCCTGGCCATAATCCCACCTGGCCTTGAGCACCGGTTCATCCTTCGGGTCTGTGCTGCCCTGATAGAGCTGCCTTACTCTTCTGAACAGGGAATCCAGCACCTCCAGGTCAGGTTTGGACTCGCCCAGGGGTTTTAGGGCCGCGTCCTTCCACTGGATCCAGCGGCCGGAATTGGTGAGAGATCCGTCCTTCTCATAGACGAAAGCGGCCGGGAGCAGGATGACCTCGGTCTTGATCTCCGCCGGGTTGACCCCTGGTTCCCGCCAGAACTGGGCCGTCTCGATTTCAAACAGGTCGGAAACCACCAGCATATCCAGCTTCGCCAGACCTGCCCGCACCATCTGCCGGTTGGGGATAGACACCAGGGAGTTGGAGCCGATGTTTATGAGCAGTTTGAACTGGCCCTTGTTCATCAGGTCGAAAATCCGGACCATGCTGGCGTTGACGCTGAGGTTGTATTTGGGCAGATAGTTGAAGCAGTAATCGTTCTCCTTAGTGGCGCTTTGCCCGAACCAGGCTTTGAGCAGGGCCACCAGGGGCTTTTCCTGGATAGAGCCGTTGCGGACCAGGTAGTCCCTAAGGGTTTTATCTGTACCGATGGGCGCAGGCAGGTAGCCGGGCAGGCTGTTGAACAGGTTGGCCATGTCGGTGGAACCCTGGACGTTGGGTTCGCCCCGCAGCGCGTTGATCCCGCCGCCCGCCTTGCCCACATTTCCCAAAAGCAGTTGGATAATAGCATAGCTGCGGATGCCCTGCACGGCCGTGGTGTGCTGGGTCATGCCCAGGGCGTAGAGAATGGTTGCTGGCTTGGCCTGGCAGAAAGTATCGGCAATTTCTTTGATCTTGGCTGCCGGAATGCCTGTAATCTTTTCAGCCTTATCAAAAGTATAGCGGCTGAAATGCTCCTGCAGCTTGGCAAACACCGTGTCAGGATCTTCCAGGCTGTCCGCCTTAAGCGGCTTGTTGTCCGGCCCCAGCTGGTACCCCCAGGTGTCGATGCTGTATTTCTTGCCCTTGGCGTCGAAGCCGGAAAACAGACCGGCGTCGAATTTATAACCCTTGCTTACTTTGTACAGCGCATTGGTGTAGTTGAGCACATAGTCCTTATCGTAGAGCTTGTTTACGAGGATGTGGCGGATGATGGCCCCCAGGTAGGCAATGTCCGTGCCGGGGCGGATCTGGGCAAAAATATCCGCCTGGGAGGCGGTGCGGGTAAACCGGGGGTCCACAACGATGATTTTGGCGCCCTTATCCCTGGCCCGGTTGATCCAGCGCATGGCGATGGGATGGTTTTCCGCGCAGTTGCTGCCGGCAATCAAAAAACAGCGGGAGTTCTGCAGGTCCGTCCAGGAATTGGTCATAGCGCCCCGTCCGAATGAAGGTGACAAACTTGCCACCGTCGGAGCGTGTCAGATACGGGCCTGGTGCTCGTTGTAGGGCGTGCCGAGAATCTGGGAGAACTTCTTGAGCAGATAGGACTCCTCGTTATCAACTTCAGCTGAACCCAGCATAGCAATCCCCTCGGCCCGGTTAACTGCATAGCTCACCGGCCGGCCCGTTTTGGAATCCGGCAGCTGTTCGCTCCCCTTCCAGCTGCTGTCCCTGACCTCTCTGATCTTCCTCGCCACTTTGTCGAGGGCATCTTCCCAGGAGATTTCCTCCCACTTGTCTGACCCTGGGGCCCTGCGCCGCGGTTTAGTCACCCGCTCCTGAGCGTAGGCTACGTGGCGCAAACTGGCCGCCTTGGGGCACAGAGTCCCCCCATTGGCCGGGTGATCCGGATCCCCTGCCAAGTGGATCAGCCTGTCCCCCTTAATGTACAGGAGCAGGCCGCATCCCCCGGAACAGAAATGGCAGATGCTGGGTAGTTTTTGGCTCCCCTCTGTTTTCAGAGCATAGCCTTTGGCCTGGGCAATTTCAGGGTCCAAACCAAGCCCGGTAGCCAGCGCCGTCAGAGACAAACCCGAGAGTTTAAGGAAATTACGCCGTGATACCTTCATCTTCTCTCCCCCTTGCAATTTGCTTAGCCGTCTGGTGATTGATTTGCATAATTTCTGAAATATTCTGATTAATTATACTAAATCTCGCTGTTCTACGTCTTTTTATGAAAATTAAAAAACAGTTTCGTAAATAAAAAAAATGACGGCCGTATCCAGCCGTCATGTTCTGAAAAACGTCTTATATCTCTTCAGGTTTCTGCCGACACTGCTGAAACATCTTGCCGGCAAAAAACACTTTTACAGGTCTGCCCACCGTCCCATACTTCAGTTCAGCTGCCAATAGGCCGCACCGTTCCAAATATTCAAGATAGCGGCGAACAGTAACCCGTGTTAAGCTTACTCCCTCCGCCACATGTTCTGCCGTGACAGGGAACCTGACTCCCTGCAGATAGACAATTATCTGCCGCAGGGTGGCTTGATTCAAACCCTTTGGCAATTCCTGCCTGGCGAGATTATCCGCCAGTTCAGCCGGGTCAGCTTGAACGTCCCCCGCCAAGTCCTCTCCCCTATCAGGTTTCTCTTTCGCACCCTCTGGCCCCGCTAGGCTTTCACCTTTGCCCGTAACTCTCTCAAACTGCCCTGCAACCAGTTCCAGCCTTTCCACCATCTGGTTAAAGGCCACTGCCAACTCGCCGATTTCCCTGGGGCCGTTAACCTCAACCTTGCCGGTAAAGTGTCCGGTAGCCACATCCCGGGTGCCCAGGGTAATTTCCCGGATTGGCCGGATAATCACCTTGCGGATGAAATACCAGGTCAGCAGCATGACTGAGAGCGTAAGTCCCGCCCCGAGCAGGGCCATTCGAAGCAGTGAATTGACAATCATTTCCTGGTCATAGGCCCGGGAGATCCCCACATAAAACATGCCTATGATGGAGCCGTTCGCGTCCCTGAGCGGTTTATATGCGGTTTGATAAACATGGCCTACCACATTGGCCTCGCCCAGGTACGTCTTACCGTTTTTGAGCACCGCTTGAGCTACTATATCTGACACTTTCGTACCGATGGCCCGTTCCCCGCTGTCCAGCCTTACAGTGGTGGTGACCCTGGTATCCCCCAGGAAAATAGTCACCGTATCACCGGTCAGACGCGACAGGTAATCAACCAGCATCGTATTATTCGATATGCGGACGTTTCCCTTGTACATTACTCCGTCTCTGACATTCCAGTCCCCCGGATACTTTGCGTCGATCAGTTCACCGGCGGTGGCCAGATCGCTTTGTGCTTTGATAATGGCCGCAGCCACAGCCCGCTCCCGCATATGCAGACCCAGCGCCACGCCAAAACTGACTGACAGGAGGAGCAGAGAGCCAAGCATGAGTACGAGAATCTGATTTTGGAGAGAGCGCAGAACAATCACACCCCAGTTAACTCTACTGAGGAAATAATTCGTCATTTGGTGACAAATACCTCTTCCATCTTATGCAGTTAAAGATTATTCTGTATTCCTTAAAGATAAACCTCTATTGTATCAATGCTATCCTTTATATCATCCGACTATGGTGCTATACTGTATACCAAGAGGTGATTGTATTGACAAACACACAGAAGATTAAAATGACGCTTGCGTTCATTGGCAAAAGCGAAGCATGGTTAGCAAAAGAAATCGGCTCGACGCCGCAAGCCTTTAACCAGCGGATGAAAACAGACAAATTCTCAACAGTAGAGCTTGAGGGGATAGCCAAAGCGCTGGGAGCTGTTTATTTTTCCGCTTTTGAATTTCCTGACGGGACAAAAATATAATGGGGGGTTTGGCAGGGATGAAAATGACCATATATGAAAAAATTGACCGCTGCCATGCGGCTATTGGTGCGGTCCGCCCCTTCGAAGGTCACATGCTGGAGCAAATAAAAGCCTATTACCGTATCGGGCTGACATGGTCTTCCAATGCCCTTGAAGGGAATACTCTGACCGAAACCGAAACAAAGGTATTGCTGGAGGATGGGCTGACAACTGGCGGGAAGCCGCTCCGTGACACCTTTGAGGCGCTCGGGCATGCACAGGCGTATGACTTCATGTTCACGCTGCTTCGCTCCCGGAAAATCACCGAAGCCGACACGCTGACCATGCACCGGATGTTCTATCGGGAAATTGACGAAGCCTACGCTGGCAAATACCGCGATAAGCAGGTGTTTATCACCGGGTCAAAGTATCCGCTATGTAAACCGGATCATATCACTGGCGAGATGGCGAAGCTCTTTGCTTGGGTTGCGTCTGAAAGGGATAAATTTCACCCGGTGGAGTTCGCCGCACAGCTTCACAAGCGGTTTGTCTTTATCCATCCCTTCATCGACGGAAATGGGAGGCTCTCCAGGCTCCTGATGAATACCGCCCTGATTCAAGACGGGTATATGCTGGCGGTTATCCCTCCGGTTCTGCGTCAGGAATATATAAATATGCTGGATCTCGCCCATAAGGATGACCGTCCCTTTATGGACTTCATCGCTGAGCGGGTCTATGAAACGCAGAAGGAAATCATGCGCCTCCTGCATATCCCTCTCCCGGACATGAAATAAAAAGGGCTGGTTCCTCCTGCGGAGGCTTAACTGTTCGCACTGCCAGAAGCTGCACCTGGAGCTTACTGCCTTCATGCAGCCTAAAAAGCACTACGACGCCCGTCTGATTGAGGCCGTGCCGGCCGCCTGTATGATATAAGCACGGGGATGTATCCGGCAAATTGGACGCCCTCTACTCCCACTCAATCGTTCCCGGGGGCTTGCTGGTAATGTCATACACCACCCGGTTGATGCCCCGGACCTCGTTCACAATCCGGTTAGAGATTCTCTCCAGCACCTCATATGGGAGCCTCGCCCAGTCAGCGGTCATGGCGTCGTCGCTGGTCACCGCCCGGACGACCACCGGGTAGGCGTAGGTCCGCTCGTCCCCCATCACACCCACACTTTGGATGGAGGGGAGAACGGCGAAGGACTGCCAGAGCTCCCGGTACAAGCCGGCCTGCCTGATTTCGTCCAGGAGGATGGCGTCGGCCTCCCGCAGCAGGTCCAGTTTTTCCGGCGTAATTTCCCCGATAATCCGGATGGCCAAGCCTGGCCCCGGGAAGGGCTGCCGCCAGACGATTTCCTCCGGCAAACCCAGTTCCAGTCCCACAGCCCGCACCTCGTCCTTGAACAGGAGCCGGAGCGGCTCGATAAGTTCAAACTGCATATCCTCCGGCAGCCCGCCGACGTTGTGGTGGGTTTTTATGGTGGCAGCCGTGGCCGTGCCGCTTTCCACCACATCAGGGTAAAGGGTGCCCTGGACCAGGAAGTCCACCTGGCCAAGTTTTCCGGCCTCATCCTCGAACAGCCGGATGAACTCATTGCCAATCAGCTTGCGTTTGGTCTCAGGGTCCGAGACACCGCCCACTTTGGCCATAAAACGTTCCCGGGCATCCACAAACACCAGGTTCATATTGAATTTGCCGGTGAAGGTCCGCTTGACCTGCTCGGCCTCGTCCTTGCGCATAAAGCCATGGTCCACAAACACGCAGGTCAGCCGGTCACCCAGGGCACGGTGGACCAGGACGGCAGCTACGGAAGAATCCACTCCCCCGCTCAAGGCACAGAGCACTTTCCTCTTCCCGGCCTGACGGCGGATATCCTCAATCTGGGCGTCGATGAAGGAACCCATGGTCCATTCCCCGGCACAGCCGCAAATATCAAAGAGGAAATGTTCCAGCATCGCCTGTCCTTCCGGGGTATGCTTTACCTCCGGGTGGAACTGGACGCCATAAAAACCCCGCTCCACAGCCGCGATGGCAGCTGACGGGGTGTGCTGGGTGAAACCGGTAACTTTGAAACCTTCCGGCAGAGCTTCCACCGAGTCTCCATGACTCATCCAGACCTGAATCTCCTGCGGCAGGCCCTGGAACAGGCCTACCCGTTCACCCACCTGCAGCATGGTTTTGCCGTACTCCCTCACCCCTGCCTGGGAAACCCTGCCGCCAAGCTGGTGTACCATCAACTGCTGGCCATAGCATATGCCCAGGATGGGAACGCCCAATTCGTAAACCGCAGGGTCGCAATATGGCGCGTTTTCTGCATAAACGCTTAAAGGCCCGCCGGAAAAAATTATTCCTTTCGGGTTCATCTCTTTTAGCTTTTCTAAGGGAATGTTGTAGGGCACCATTTCAGAATAGACTTTGGCCTCCCTCACCCTTCTGGCAATCAGCTGGTTGTACTGGCCGCCAAAATCCAGGACTACTACAAGCTCGTGTTTCATGCCGCACGCCCTTTCTCTATGTCAAAACAAATTTTAGCCTTTTTCAATAATTATATAAAAAGAGCCGGAAGAAGTCCAACCTTCTCCCCGGCCCTCTGCGTTTTTTAAAGCCCTATTTGCTGTATGCTTCCGGCTTTAACACCCCTATGTAGGGCAGGTGGCGGAACCGTTCGCTGAAATCCAGGCCATAGCCGACAACAAATTCATCGGGAATGCTGAACCCATTGTAATCCGGCGCCACCTCCACTTTGCGGCGGCTGGGTTTATCCAGCAGTGTGCATACCTTGACACTCAATGGCCCCCTGGCTATCAGGTTTTCCACCAGGTATTTCAGAGTCAGGCCCGTATCTATAATGTCCTCTACGATCAGGATGTGGGTTTCCTCAACGCTGCGTTCCAGGTCTTTCATGATCCGCACCACGCCGGAGGATTCGGTTGAAGTCCCGTAACTGGAGACCGCCATGAAGTCCAGGGCCAGTGGGACCTTGATTTCCCGCACCAGGTCACTCATAAAAATTACGGCGCCCTTTAAAATCCCCACCACCAGGAGATTCTTTCCCTGGTAGTCTTGGGAAATGGTTGCGCCCAGTTCCTTTATTTTGGCCTGGATTTCTTCCGCGGTCAATAAAACTTTGCCAATCTCAGATTCCATGTTTTTCAACCTCCCCCGCCGATTGTAACAATAAGACGTACATTTGTCAAATTTGTCAAGTATTTGTTCGTGTATCTTCTTCCCAGCCCGCTTTGACCAGTTCCAGATTGCGCTCTGCCAGCTCAACCTCTGCCTGGGTGGGACTAGACCTGCTGTAACGCGCTTGCTCAAAGAGAGCAGTCAGGGAGCTGATTGGTTCAGCCAGGGAGCGGAAATGTTCGGCCTGGAGCGCGGCAAATTCCCTGGCTGTCTGGTTTGGCCGCCTGGGCCTGCCCATCTTCGCCATCAGGCGCAGGAAAGAGCGGTAGAAGAGGAGAATCAGCCTGCGGGGAGTTCGCCGGCGTGCGATCACAAAAGATCCCCCTGCCGAAGCTTTGACCCGGCGCTTTCTCCACCACATAAAGGCTGCACCCAGGCACACTATTAATATGCCCAAAACCCCTGCCAATTCACCTGTCTTTATAACCCCGCCGCTGTTTGGAGTGGGGTTTTGTCTTTGCTGATTTTGCGCCGCATCGCTTTCCTCTGCAGCCGGAAGGGAAAAGCTCTTGGTCGGCTCGAATGAAATCCAGCCCACTCCGTTGAAGTAAATTTCTACCCAGGCATGCATGTTTTCCGCGCTCACCTGGTAAGTCCCCGGTCTGCGTTCGTTCACAGTTCCGCTCGTATAGCCGGTCACCCACCTGCTGGGCAAGCCCACACTCCTGGCCATGACCGCCATGGCGGTGGAATAATAGGTGCAATAGCCTCGCTTGATTTCCAGGAAGTAGTCCACAAAGTCCCGGTCCGGAGGTGTGGGGGGTGGGTTAAGATCGTAGACAAAACCGGCGTTGGTCTGAAAATAATCCGCCAGGGCTTTGGCTTTGTCGTAAGGGTTATCCTTGCCGTCCGTAATTTGCCGGGCCAGTTCCTGAACCCTTGCGGGCACGTCCGGCAGAGCCAGGTAGTTTCGTCTGATGTCGAGCGGATAATCCGTACCGGATTTCCGCAGCGCTGCCACAGATTGCCGATCCAGGACCGGTACCTGCGAGGTCACCTTATACACCGAATCGCCGGTCAGCTTCCCCAGCCAGTTATCGTCATAATCCTCATTCACACTTTTGTCCAGACCAGATACCTGCTGGATCATGGCAGCGCCAAACAGGACAGGGGAAGACGTAAAATTGCCGCCCATCCGGAAGGTCTGCTCCACTGATTGGGTTTTGATGCCCCGGTATTGGGTTTTTGCAGGCTGCAGGTTGCCATGCCGCTCAATCCAGCCTTTACCGGTATAGACGTTCTTGGCCCCGCCCCGCCAGTATGCCTCTATCGGACTCGTCACACTCATGACATAGGTAGTGTCCGGTTTCCAAGGCCCGCCAAGTCTGGTATCCGACCAGCCAAAGCCGGTTGTGGTCCTGTTGCTCTCCGTGGGTTTGTCTCCGTTATGGTCATTGGGCTGAGCGGTCGAGGCAGGACTGGCGCCGGAAAGCCGGTCCGCCAGCTCTACAAGCTGCGGGTTATTTTGCAGGATAGATGCCCTGGCGCTGGGCAGGGCTACCGCCAGGCTTACCACCAAGGCAACAAGCAGGAAGGCTTCGAATATCCAGCCCGGGGACAGATCTTCGCCGCGCCGGACACCTGCTGCAGCCCATTCAGCCTGAAGTCTGGCCAGGCGCACCAGGCTCAGCAAAAGAAGTCCTGCCAGCATGTAGGCAAAGTTGGCCCCGGTAAAGGAGCGGTTTACGTAGGAAAACATAAGGCCCTGCAGTACCAGGCCCAAGACCAGGAGCCCTGCAATTTTGCCCTTTTTCATCAGTCGCCTCAAAGAAAATGCGGCTGCAAACCAGGCCAGGGCCATGCCCGCCAGCGCATAGGCGGCAGGGGCAGCCTCCAGATACCGCCCCGCCATCAGCGCCCTGACACTTCCGTTCAGGTCGTCATAGAGGTAACCGAGCCAGGCTGTATCCGTGAGACTCTGCAGGTAAAAGGAGTTGTGAACGAAGTAGAGAATGCTAAGGCTCCCGACCAACAGGTTGGAAAGGTAGAGTCCCAGGGTCAGTTTTAGCTGCGTGACCAGAATGGCCAGCAAAACCACAGCGGTCAGAGGAACCAACTGGCTTGTCCAATTCCAGCCCTTCACTGTGCTGTATACCAGGGATTCCAGCAGGGCGAACAAGAGCAGGGGATACAAGGCCACCTGCCAGGACCTATACTGCTCCCGGCGCATAACGGACAAGCGGCTCACCTCCCAGTACCCGGGCCAGGTTTTCATCCTCAATGCCGGCAAAATAACTGATCCCAGTCAGATACTCGGGCTTTTCCCGGGCGGGACCCACCTGGACCACCGCTATGGCATAACCTCTCTGCCGCAGAATTTTAAACGTTCCCCCGAGCCTCTCATCTGCCACCGGCGTGACAAACAAGAGGGTGGTACCCGGAACAAAGCTCCGGCTTTCCAGCAGGGCAGCATGTTCGAAGGAACTCTCACCCAACTCAGCCAGGGCAAGGTGTTCCATGGATTTCAATAACTGCCCGGCATCACGGCTGGGCGGCTGGACATACAGGTCGAGACCATTGCTGACCAATCCGTAGCGCAGCCTGCGGCGAAAACAATAATCGGCTAACGAGGCGGCTGCGGTGACGGCGGTCTCCACTACCTGGTCCGGCAGACCGCTGTAGGCCCCGGCAGATAAGTTAAGGAAAATACCCAGTTCCGGCGCTGTATGCAGGTCGTATTCTTTGACCTGGAGGAGACCTGTACGGGCGGTAGCCCGCCAGTGAATCCGGTTTACAGGGTCGCCCTGGGCATACCTCCTGGCGCCGGTCGGTCCTGTCAGGTCCTCGCTGGCACTTCGCAGTACAGAGGAGCTTCCCAGGATCTGAAAGGCCGGCACTGCTGCCCGTTCCAATTCAATTATTTTCGGATAAACTATCACGGTTTTGGCAGAAGCCATGGCCTTTGAACGCACAAAAATACCAAACAAATCCCCCGAGCGCAGACGGGCCGAGCCCAGGCCGTAGAGCCCCCGCTTATTGCAGGTGATATGGTAGGTAAAGGACCGCTTTTCTCCCCGTCTCAAACCAGTTACCACGGTCTGACTGCCGTAAGTAAGCTGAAATTCCGGCGGAAGCTCCAACTGCAATTCCAACCAGGGAACGGAAAGCAAGGCGCCGTTTTCCAGTTCTACCTCCAGGCTTAAAGTTCCCCCTACCTGGGAGCGCTGCGTTTGAATCCGCGTCTGATACTTGAGCCTTTTCCATGCCTCAGAATTCCAAACCCAGGCAAGCAGCAGCACTCCGGCCAGGGAGTAAAGCATAAAGGAAGGAAGGGCGTCTCCCTCTGCCCTGGAATAGATATACACCAGCACAACTCCCGCGAGAAAAACCTGGTTGAGAGCTGGCGTGAAACGCCGCCTGAAGCGGGAAATCCCGGCGAGGAACCCTTTCAACCTGAACATGCTAAGCCTCCAGCGGGACTGGAACCTGGTTCAGAATATCGGTTACCAGGACCTCAGGACTGTATCCATTCAACTGGGCCTCCGGCTTCAGAATGATCCTGTGGGGCAAAGCCCAGCGGGCAGCCAATTTAATATCATCGGGTATGACATAGTCACGACCTTCAATCCCCGCCAAAGCCTGGGCGCCTTTAAACACTGCCAGGCTGCCCCGGGGGCTGGCCCCAAGGTAAACCTGGGAGTGGTTGCGCAGACTGTGAATCAAACGGACAATATAATTTTTTAAGCTCTGGTCCACGTGGATTTCTTTTACCGCCTCCCCGGCCTGCAGAATTTCCCTGATTTTAGCCACCTGTTCCAGTTTGTCCACCGGGTGAACATGCTGCAGACGGCCCAGGAGATTAACTTCTTCCTGAAAGTCCGGATAGCCCAGATGCAGCTTGAACATAAATCTGTCCAGCTGGGCCTCAGGCAGAGGAAAAGTACCCTCATACTCGATGGGGTTTTGGGTCGCCAACACAAAAAACGGTTCAGGAATAGGGTATGTGTCCCCATCTGCAGTAATCTGCGCCTCTTCCATCGCCTCCAACAGGGCGGACTGGGTTTTGGGGGAAGTACGGTTAATTTCGTCAGCCAGGACCACATTAGCCATAACCGGCCCGGGCCTGAATTCAAACTCTCCGGTTTTTTGATTGAACACGGAAACCCCGGTAACATCAGTGGGCAGCAAGTCCGGCGTAAACTGGATGCGTTTGAAGCTGCAGCCTACGGATTTGGCCAGGGCTTTAACCAACATGGTCTTGCCCACCCCCGGCACATCCTCCAACAAAACATGGCCCCGGCAGTATAGAGCCGCCAGAGCTAACTTGACAACCTCCCGCTTGCCGAGAATTACTCTGCCTACGTTGTCAATGATGGTTTCGCTTAACCGCTGAACATATTGTTGCTGGGTCATGGAAATCCTCCCAAATTCTGTTGATGTTACTGGATTCAACCAATTATCCCGATATTCCTGCCGCTTAGATTAGATAATTCTTACAGGAGAATTCAGAATTCAGACTCCCATGCCTCTACGCGGCACCACTGATGAATGAAACAGGATTAGTGGGAAGATCAATGAGGAAGCGAGCCGAAAAGCATGCTAGGCGACGTAGTCTGCTGAACGGAGCAGAAAGAAAATTCGACCCGGGCAGACCCAAAAAGGCTTGTTTCAGGGCAGGAGTCAGGAGTCAGAATACTTTAAGAAAACGATTTGGGTCATGGGTGAGTCACTTGAGCGCCCCCCAGCCGACCCGTTTTCAGGCTCTCACATATTCTGACTCCTGACTTCTGACTTCTGAATTCTGCTAAATTAGAATGGCTGCGCCTAATGGCGCAGCCGCTCCCACTATTAAATTGGCGCCTTTATTTCAATACCTTGGCCGAAATCCTTAAAGTCAACGGTCATCGTGAGGATAGTTTGGGGTTGCACCCTGCTCTTGGCCTTTAACACTCCTTTTACCAAGTAATTGGATTTGCTGACGTAAAGGGTATAGCTAAAATCGGTCCAAAGCGCTTCCATTAACTGATTCTGGATGTTAGGTTTCAGTTGAAAAACCAATGTCTTCTGGCCGTTTACCTTCTCAGACCCTAGATGCTTCACCTCCCCCAAATCCTTGAAATTAAAGCTCGACAGGGGATTCAGCTCTGCCATAAAGACTTCCTGGGCAGCGGGAGGGCCGCCTTTGATCGTCATCCACCTCTTGGAGAAGGTGTCCTTTTGATACAAAGCGCTGCCAAGCTGGTAAATGTCGACCTCAGAACCGTACATGATTCCCTTGACGTGGGCGCTTGTTGCGTTTTTCTCCCCCGCCACCTGGGTCCACAGCTTGTTGCTCCCGTCCGTTGTCATCTGCTGGGTAATGGAGTAGCGAAAGGTCTTGCTCTCAGCAGTCTTCTGCAAGGCAATCTTCAATGATTCTTGGGGTTCCGCCCCGGTCAGCAGCCGGTAGCCAATGACCCCCGCACAGATAAGCCCGAGAACCACCACCGCGCTAATAATCCTTCTTCGCAAACCCCTCACCCTTTCGGAGCCTACCCCTCTAAGCAAACCATACGAAGCCCGGCGCCTAAATATTACTGGAATTGGGTGGGAAAGAATTCTCCACTCCAGACATTCTTACCTGCAAAGACCCAAAAAATAAGACCTCCGAGAGCATCGGAGGTCTTACGGGCAGAAACTACATCATTCCGGGAGGCATGCCGCCGGGCATTCCGCCGCCCATCGCGCCTTCCTTCGCCGGCTTGTCGGCAACCAGGCACTCAGTGGTGAGAACCATGGCCGCGATGGAAGCAGCATTCTGCAGGGCGGAGCGGGTTACTTTCGCCGGGTCAACGATACCGGCACCAATCATGTCCTCATATTCTTCGGTGACAGCATTGAAACCCACGCCTTTGGCGGAATTGCGGACTTTCTCCACCACAACCGAGCCTTCCAGACCGGCATTGTTGGCGATTTGCCGCAGGGGCTCTTCCAGAGAACGGCGGACGATGGCCACACCGGTTTTCTCGTCACTTACAGCGTCCACATTATCCAGGGCGGAAATGACGTCAATCAAAGCGCTGCCGCCGCCAGGCACAATACCTTCCTCAACAGCAGCCCTGGTAGCCGCCAGAGCGTCTTCGATCCGCAGTTTTTTCTCTTTCATCTCCACTTCGGTAGCTGCGCCCACTTGAATCACCGCTACCCCGCCGGCCAGTTTGGCCAGGCGTTCCTGCAGTTTCTCACGGTCAAAGTCGGAAGTGGTCTCTTCGATCTGCTTGCGGATAGCTTCAACCCGTTTTTGGATTTCTTCACTGCTTCCGGCGCCTTCCACAATGGTGGTCTCTTCTTTGGTAACACGAACCTGACGGGCTTTACCCAGCATATCCACACTGGTATTGTCCAGTTTCAGGCCCAGCTCTTCACTGATAACCTGGCCGCCGGTGAGGACAGCGATGTCTTCCAGCATAGCTTTACGCCGGTCACCAAACCCGGGAGCTTTGACAGCCACACAGGTGAAGGTACCGCGCAGTTTGTTCACCACCAGGGTGGCCAGGGCTTCGCCCTCTACGTCTTCGGCAATGATCAGGAGCTGCCGGCCTGATTGAACAACTTTCTCCAGAACGGGGAGGATATCGGCAATGGCTCCGATTTTCTTATCAGTAATCAAGATGTAAGGATCATTAAGAACAGCTTCCATCTTGTCTGTATCGGTGATCATGTAGGCGGAGGTATAACCCCGGTCAAATTGCATGCCTTCGACTACATTGAGTTCGGTGGTCATGCCTTTTGCTTCCTCAACGGTGATTACGCCGTCCTTGCCGACTTTCTCCATAGCCTCGGCAATCAGTTCTCCCACTGTAGTATCGTTAGCCGAGATTGAGGCCACCTGGGCGATAGCTTCCTTGGTTTCAACCGCCTTGGCATTGGCTTTGATTTCTTCCACAACAGCTGCAACGGCCTTCTCAATACCGCGTTTAATAATCATCGGATTAGCGCCGGCGGCAACGTTTTTCAGGCCCTCGCGGATCATAGCCTGGGCCAGTACAGTAGCGGTGGTGGTTCCGTCACCGGCTACGTCGTTGGTCTTGGTGGCAACCTCTTTAACCAGTTGAGCCCCCATGTTCTCAAAGGGATCTTCCAGTTCGATTTCCCGGGCGATGGTTACACCGTCATTGGTAATGAGCGGAGCGCCGAATTTCTTGTCCAGGACAACATTGCGTCCTTTAGGACCAAGGGTGATACGCACGGCTTCAGCCAAGGCATTAACGCCTTTTTCCAAAGCGTGGCGCGCATCTTCATTAAAAATAATATCCTTTGCCATTTCTCAGGTTTTCCCTCCTTATGTATAGTGCTAGCCGACGATGGCTAAAATATCCGCTTGTTTCAGAATCAGGTACTCTTCGCCTTCAACCTTCACTTCGGTGCCGGCATACTTGGAGTAAATCACGCGGTCCCCAACTTTAACGTCAAGCGGTTCCCGTTCACCCTTCTCAAATTTGCCGGGGCCAACAGCGACGATTTCGCCCTCCTGGGGCTTTTCCTTGGCAGTATCCGGTAAAACGATACCGCTTTTCGTTTTTTCTTCACTTGCCAGGACCTTGATTACCACGCGGTCGGCTAGGGGTTTAATGTTCATGTGCTTGCAAACCTCCTTACTAGATGTTTGTGGTTATTGTTAGCACTCTCCAAAGGTGAGTGCTAATACCTATGTATAATAATATTCGAGGCCATTGGGGAAATCAACCCCCTTTTTGGAGAAATAATCCGCAAATTGAACTGTTTACCCAGATTATCCTTATTTATCCGAACCGGCAAGAAGACTCCTGTCCTCTAGAGGC
>JAJZPO010000024.1 GCA_021811155.1 Bacillota bacterium
TCCGATCTTTGGGGCCTTGCGCCTGGAATCAGGTGAGTACAGGCAGAGAATTTTGCCGCTCTCGGCCTATTTCCACTTTGAATCTATGCGCACAGAAGTGGCAAAGGATGCCGTGCTTGAACTCCTCAATGACTTGAACTATGCACCCGGCGAACCCCTTGTCTTTTGCACCGGTGACATTTTTGCTGAGGCAAAACACTTTCTGTCCAACCAAGGTATTGAATGGCAGGAGCAAAAAATCACCGGCGCTCTCCAGGAACTGGTTGAGGCTTCTTACTTTAATTCCCTCCGCCAATACGGCCTGCCGGAAAGATTTCGCGATTATCACCATCAGTACCACGCATTCCATAATATGGTATTAGGATGGGTGTGCCGGGATCTGTCAGCCAGGTCCAGGTTCTGCAAACCCTTAAGGCTCAACTCGGGATTGGTGGCCCGGGCCAAGTTTTACCGGACTGTATGCCAAAAGCTCCAGACCTGCAGCGTTTGCAACACGACAATTCAGCCCGGAAGCGAGGCCGTCGTGGACAAGAGCGGCAGCGCTCCTGTCGCTTGCCATCTCAGCTGTTTCCCCGCGCAGGTTGAATTGTCAGATTTTCAGGAAGCGGTGGTTTCCGGCGAACCAGCCCGCTCCTTTGTCAACAGGTTCACTCCTCCCCCACTCTGCGCTGCCTGTCAAAAGCCTGTCAAACATGGAAAGCGTATGGTCATGTTCAGACAGCAGATTTTTCACTTCTCCTGCTTTTCAGCCCTGATCAAATCGGCCCGACAGCAGCCTGTCCTGCCCGAATCGGAACAGAGAGTCTAAATTTCTTGCCGAAAAACTGTTGACATACTTTACCCTGCCATGTTATAAATCTAGTTAATAAAATTACTCCTGCGCAATTGAATATTGTACCGGATGAAAACTGTAGGAGAAGGTTGTTTCGCCTGCCGAAGGGGCAAGGATTTCCGGCTTTCCACCGGAAGTTTGAAACTCTCAGGCATCACGCTTTGCGTGATTACAACTACAGTCCGACGGACCTCTGGAGAGACCTCTTAAGTGAGGCGCCGAAGGAGCAAAACCTTCCAAGTTTGGAAGGCTAATCTCTCAGGCACAAAGGACAGGGGAAAGGAAAAAAGTCTTGCTGTTTGTGGCAGCGTGGCTTTCTATCCTTTTTGAATTTTCCAGAGGTCAGACCAAATGTGGTTTGACCTTTTATTTTTAGGAGGAATGCCGAATGTGTACAATTTGTATCCCCTACCGGGGACCCGCAGACTCATGCCGGTAGTACAACTGCATACCTGTTTTGAACCCCCACAATAACCAATACAGACAAGAGGTGCAAACACGATGAAAATATTGGTTGCAGACCCCATATCCCAGAAAGGGATTGATGTTTTAGCGGCAGACCCCGCGGTCCAAGTCGATGTCAAGCTCAAGCAAAGCGAGGATGAGTTGGCAGGGATTATTGGGAATTACGATGCCCTGGTCGTCCGCAGCGAAACCAAGGTTACCAAGCGGGTAATTGACAACGCCCACAAACTGCAGGTAATTGGCCGCGCCGGGGTGGGCGTGGACAACATCGACCTCGACGCAGCAAAAGCAAACGGCATTATCGTGGTCAACACTCCCGGGGGCAATACCGTGGCCGCGGCCGAACACACCTTTGGCATGATTCTGGCTCTGGCCCGCAACGTCCCTCAAGCGCACCACGACCTCAAAGACGGCAACTGGAACCGTTCCAAGTATACGGGAACAGAACTGCGCAGCAAAGTTCTCGGCATTCTGGGTCTGGGCCGGATAGGCAAAGAAGTGGCGAAATTTGCTGCGGCCTTCGGCATGAAGGTGCTTGCCTATGACCCCTTCCTGACCAAAGAAGCTGCCTCTTCCCTTACCGTCAAGCTGGTGGATTTTGAAACTGTTTTAAAAGAAGCGGATTTCCTCACCGTGCACATGCCGCTAACTCCCGAA
Source organism: Bacillota bacterium (assembly GCA_021811155.1). Classification (GTDB taxonomy): domain Bacteria; phylum Bacillota; class Desulfitobacteriia; order Desulfitobacteriales; family JAJXUE01; genus JAJZPO01. The sequence goes on from JAJZPO010000024.1 coordinate 1,955, forward strand.
TCCCGCAAGCTCATCTCCGCCGAACAGTTTGCCCTCATGAAAGACGGCGCCTGCGTGGTCAACTGTGCCCGGGGCGGCATCGTCTGCGAAGAGGCTCTGTACCAGGCAATAGTTGCCGGCAAAGTCAAGGGCGCTGCCCTGGACGTATTTGAGAAAGAACCCCAGGTATGCAGCCCCCTGTTTGCATTAGACCAGGTTATAGTAACCCCTCACCTGGGAGCCTCCACCAGGGAAGCCCAAATCAACGTGGCCATCGAAGTCTGTGAAGATGTGATCGGGATTCTCCTAGGCCACGAACCCCTGAACCCCGTGTTTAAGCTCCAAGCCGAAGCCAAAAGCGCCTAGTGCTTATAGGTCGGGCTTTAGTGTCAGAACTCAGAAGTCAGGAGTCAGAATGTCCCAGATTCCACAGCAATCAAAAAAAGCTGATCCCCAATTCGGGGGTCAGCTTTTCAATATTACCAGAGTAACCTAAACCAATTCTGACTTCTGACTCCTGACTCCTGACTAGTTAAAGCTCATACGATGGGCTTTGATGGCCCTTCTCACCTCGTTGGCTACGCGCCAGGTCTCCTGTTTGTCCGGAGTCAAGAGAATTACCCTTCCGGTGCGTTTGTCTACCAGCAAGTCGACTTGATGTGGCGCGGTGCCGGAAAGTTCATCGGGCATGACCACATCTATGCCAACCTTGTTGCCATCACTGGCTTCGGGTGGAACCAAATAGTTCAAGGCAGCCTGTGTCGCCTGCATCAATTCCCTGACCTGCTCCGGGGGATATCCTTCCCGGATCAGCAATTCCTCCACCTGGCTCAGGGGATGTTCCATAGTTAACAACACCTGAGCCCGTTGAACCAAATCCGGGTCAATATCCATTGAGCTTCACCGCCTCATTTCGCACTGTCGAAACCGGTGCAGCCATATTCAATTTTCCTGTTTTCATTATTCCCAAGCAAAAGCTCAACTAATCTTGGAAATCTTTACTTTTTACCTTTAAATGGCACATCATCCATTTCGTTCCCGCGAGCTTTCTGTTAAGTTTAGCTTGCTGATTGACAGCAGGGAACTCAAGACAGCCGCCGGGAGAATGGCTATGGACAGCAGCGCAATAACCAGCAGGGTCCGGGGATTAATGGTCAGAACGTTGTAGACCAGCGCGGTATTGACGCGGCCCAGCAGGTAGAAGGCCAGGCCGATCCCGGCCAGGATCCCCGCTCCCAAACCGACGCAAACCAAAAACAAGTATTCAGCGAACACGCCAAGACCTATCTGACCATAACCCAGCCCCAGGACGCGCATGGTAACATACTCCCTGCTGCGGGACAAAACAGCAACACTGGCCGTAGAAAAAATCATTGCTGCTGCCAAAATGAGTCCAAACAAGGTGAGGATGCGCAAATAAACGTAGGTGAAATTAACCAAGGTCTTTTGGTCTTCATAGGTCTCCTGCGGGCTGTCCACCTGCATAATGGTCGGATAGCGGTACAATCTGCTCCGCACCTGCTCCAGTTCGCCTGGCTGAACCCGCAGGAAAACCCCGGTTATCCCCTTTTTGCCGCTCAGGGACTGCACCAGCTCCAATGGGGCAAAAATCTGGTTCCCGAAATGCCAGCGAACATATCCCTTTACCGCAAGTTCAGTCTTTCTCCCTCCCAGGGTAGTTAACGCTACCTCAGGTGTCCACCTGGCAGCCAGACTTTCCTTAACTCCATCGGACATAAACAGTCCGGTCAACTCCACAGGTCTGCCTAAGCGGTCCTCGAGTTTGAGCATATCCCCTCTCGCGCCCAGCAAGGAAGTAGGAACCTGCCAGTTCCCCATCTGAACTATCACGGGCAATTCATAAAAAGGGTTCACGCCCATCACACCTGGAATACGGGAGATTTCCGCGCTCACATCTTCCTTAAGGGTTGAACGGAACTGCGCCCTTAAGTCATAGGCCTGATAACTTTCAAACTGTTTGCGGGCTGACTCCGCCACAGAATCATACAGCAAAAACCCTACCACTACCAGGCAAACCCCCAAAGCCACTGTAACCAGTGTAAACAAGGAGTTCCTTCCTTCCCTCAGCACATTGTTCAGCGGAATCCGGACCATGACCGGAACGAAGCGGTGCCAGGCCGGTACCGGCTTCACTGTCCTTTCCACACCTGACCCGGCAGACAGGGCAGGCAGCAGTCCGCCCAGCAGGGCCGCAAGGCAGTTGAAAATCCCGGCAGTGAGCAGGACATCATGCCTCACGTGGGTGACCACGAAGGGCAGGCCAATTATTCCGGCCAACGCCCCGGTAAGCTTCCCTGCTAAATATATGCCAAGCAGGCAGCCCAGCAGGGAACCGAGGACCCCTGCCAGGAGACTAAAAGTCAAGTAATGGCTGAGGATCTGCCAACGGGAAAAGCCGAGGTATTTGAGGATTTTGATTTGACCGAGCTGACTTTTTAACAACAAGCTGATTAGAGCAAAAGATGCCAGGCAGGCAGCCAGCAGGAACAACCATGGAAGAAGGCCTGCAAGCTTGCTGAATCCTTTCAGCAACAGATTCAAAACCTGATGGCTTGGCTGTTCGTTCCTGGAGTAAACCTCGCTGATTTTGATCTTTTGACTTTGCAGGGCGGTCATGACCTGCCTCAGGTCAGCGCCGTATACCAACAGTTCGTGGCTCAGCCCTGTTACATCCCGGAGCAGTTGGTTCTGAGGTGCGTAAAGGACCCCAAAGTTGCGCGGCGAGGAATTGGGGACAAACCTGTCAAGCACCGGCCAGATAAATTCCGGGCTTCCTGCAGTGCCTGAGACCACCCAGTTGTACACTTTTTCACCCACACGGATCCCCAGGGTGTCGCCAGGCTTGAGTTTGTGGAACCTGGCAAATGATTCTTCGACCAGGACCTGTCCCTCCCCCGGCAGGGCTCCGCTGCTTAATTTCAACCGGCTGTAAAGGGGTCCCTCAGGCTGCAGGCCAATTATTTTGGCGCCTGCCCGTTCCCCGGGGTTGAATTCGAGAACAACCTGGGCAGTTTCCCTCATCTCAACGCCCACAGGCAGATTGACAGGACCATCACCGCCCAATTTGATCCAGTACTGGGGAAACTTCAGTTCCTGATAAGTTTTTTCCAGTGAGTCATTTACACCTTGATAAGAAGAGAAGGAGGCAATGAAGAAGGCGCTGCCCAGGGTGATAATAAACACCACGGCAATAAATTGCGCCAAGTTGGTCTTAATGTCCCGCCCTAGTTTCATCCATAGCGGTTTCATCTTACCACCTCAGTTCGCGCGGCGGACAAGGAGCCGAATTGACAGTATTTTCGCTAACGCGCCCGCTTCCCAGGCGGACAACCCGGTCCGCCATATTGCCGATGACCGTATTATGGGTTACCAAGACAGTAGTTGTTCCCTTACGGTTATTGATCAGCCTGAGCAGCTCTAACACACTTTGCCCGTTTTCAAAATCCAGGGAGCCGGTTGGCTCGTCACACAGGAGTATTGCCGGGTCTTTTACCAAGGCCCGGGCAATGGCAACCCTTTGCTGTTCACCGCCCGAGAGTTGGCCTGGAAAACGGTCCGCCAGATTCTCCAGGCCCAGTTCCCTGAACAGCGCAGCGGTCCGCTTGCTCCGCCCCAGCAAGTTGGCCACCAAGTCCACATTTTCGCGGGCGGTTAGACTGGGCAGCAGGTTAAAATACTGAAATACGTAGCCAACGCTCTTTTTACGGTAGCTTGTTCGCTGCTGTTCCGAAAGGCCGTTTAGTTCGCTCCCCTTCACAACAATGCTGCCGCTGCTCGGTGTGTCAATCCCCCCGATGAGGTTCAGCAGGGTGCTCTTGCCCGAGCCGCTAGGACCCAAAACCACCACAAATTCTCCCTGATCGATGTCCAGGTTTATTCTGTCAAGCGCAAAAACATTTGCGACACCCGTGCCATATACTTTTGCAACGTCCTGCAGCCTGATTAGAGGTCCACTGTCTGTCCTTTGCCTTCCCACAACCATCCCCCCCTATTGCCTGTCCTTATCTTAATATATAGTCGGTCTCCTACCTGCACATGCCAACAAGGCAAGAAAAACCAGGACAAGGGCAATTGAAACCTGGCGCAGCGAAACATTACGGCAGCAAGACCAAATGTCCCTGCCGCCGTAATGCTCTAATAACTCAGAACCTTTTTCAATAATTTCGAATTTGCCAAATCGTTCGGTGTTGGAAACGCAATCTCCGGGCATAATTGCACACCGGCCTCGCGGTAGGCATCTGCCCATAGCGTGGAACAAAGACTGTTCTTACCTTCCCGGTAGGGCCATACCCGCTTCAACAAATAGCGAGATGCCTGCCCCAGTTTCCATTCCTAATTTTCTATGTAAAATATGGATAGCTGCGAATATGATAGGAGCAGCTCTACCTGATTTCTGTGCGCAAAAGAAAAAAAGCAGCCTTTGCGACTGCTTAATGTACACTGGACAAAAGAATATCTCCCGCTGTGAATAAGATCTTACCACATATACTGGGATTCACTGAGGCTGCGGTACAATTCGTAACCGTTACCAGTGAGCACAGCCAGATAAGTAGTCAAACTGTCCTGCGAAAAGGCTTTGATCACATCATGATCGATAAACACCTGTTCAATGTCTTTGACTTCTGTCAGATGCACGATAACATTTTCGGCTTGAAGGCTCTTCGTAACCAGGGCAGGGCTGGAATCCTGATAAGGAGCAAAAATTCGTTCCAGGTCACTCCCGCTCACCCGGTTCAGACGGGACATGGCTTCAATCAAATCATTAGTATTGCAGGAACATAGATACGGCTTCTTTTCTAACGTAACTCCGCTCAACAACCCCGTCGCCTTCTTTCTATTAAGTATTTTTCTTAGAATTGGAACTTTTCTGACTATATCTTATCATTCTAATTAATTTTGTACAATCCGTTGCTGGGCGAACGGTAAAAAAACGACTATGAATGGATATTTGTTTATAATCGTTATAATATAGCCATGTATTAACTGTCTCAGCCAGGATACACTAACTCGGAATACGTTGCCGAGGTGATATAATGACCAAATATGTGCCTTTACTGGTGGCCGCGGTTTCAGGCATCGCCATGGCGCTTCAGGGAACAGTTAATGCTCGTTTGTCACAAAAGACCGGCATCTGGGAAGCCACTTTCCTGGTCCACCTGATTGGCACAATTACTGTTGGAATATTACTGCTGTTCCTGGGTCTGGGAGCTCTAAGGTTCGACCGGTGGCTTCGGATTCCATGGTACTTGTATCTCGGGGGTCTGCTCAGTGTATTGATCATCTATTTGGTTGCTCTCAGCATTCCCAAAGTCGGAGTCTGCAACGCCACTACAGCGATTATCGTGGGCCAGGTTTCAGCCGCAGTCATAATTGACCATTTCGGCCTGTTTGGCGTGCAAAAACTAGCGTGGAGCTACATCCAGCTGTTAGGCGTAGCCTTCTTTGCCGTGGGAGCCCGGCTCTTGATGCGCTAAGGCGAGCGGTTCCTGCTGCCGACGACTGATAGCTGCGACATGATGTCATAAACCTCGTCACTCACCAAAACCTGCCTCACCTGGCCATTAGCAGACAAAATAACCTTTTGCTTGCCGTTGTTGCGGTCTTTTTCAATTAATCCCAGCAGAAAACTATAGGCTTCCTGCGTTAATTCCATCTGCTCAAACTGTCCGTCCCGCACGAAGATCGCCCAGTACCCTTTGGTCAGTTCCGGCAGTTGGCCCGAACCGTAAACTTCCTGAAAAACCAGGGGAAAATCCGGCGATGCCTGAACCCGCTGATCTATGGACTGGTTGGCCTGGGTCGGTGTGTCCAGGGGCATAGTCAGTCTGCCAAACAGGTCTTGGAAGAAGCTCGGGAACAACAGGTATCCGATAACCCCAATCAGCGCCAACCAGAAAGCCAGGGCTTGCAGGTCCTGGATTAATGCGTTGCCGCGCGGACGTCCCCAGGAAGAACGGCTCATAGTTCTCTCACCCCTTTTCCTTGCCTTTATTCATTATACGCTTGCACTGTCCGGTTATGATGCCCCACGCTTGCGGCCAAACCCGGTATCTTTTACAATGAAAGCGAGGTGAATATTGAGGTGCTGAAGGAAAAGCTGGCCCTTTTGCCGGATAAGCCCGGCGTCTATTTAATGAAGGACGGGAACGGACTAGTCATTTATGTAGGCAAGGCCAAGGTGCTGAAAAACCGCGTACGCTCTTATTTTTCGGGCTCCCATGACGCCAAGACCCAGGCCTTGGTCGCCAATATTGCTGACTTCGAATATATCGTTACAGACTCTCCGGTAGAGGCTCTGATTTTAGAGTGCAATCTGATTAAGCAGCATGACCCCAAATACAACATTCTGCTCAAAGACGACAAAACTTATCCGTACATCAAGCTTACCAATGAAGCAAACCCTCGTCTTGAGGTTGTCCGCAAAGTGGCAAAGGATGGCGCGCGTTATTTCGGGCCCTACCCCAATTCCAGCGCCGCCCAGGAAACAGCCCGCCTGCTGAACAAAATTTTCCCCCTGCGTAAATGCAGCCAGCTGCGAACCCGCCCCTGCCTTTACTTTCATCTGGGGCAATGCCTCGCTCCCTGTAAAAACCCAATCAGCGGCGGGACATACGCAGAGATTATGAAAGAGGTCAGCGGTCTGTTAAAAGGCGGGGAAGCCGCCTTGGTCTCTGCTTTGGAAGAGAAGATGCGGCAGGAAGCAGCTAAACTCAACTTTGAGCGGGCCGGCGAGCTCAGGGACCAAATCCACAACCTGCAGCAGGTAATGGAGAAACAAAAAATCACCAGTGTGGACCAGACGGACCGGGACGTCTTCGGCTATGCCGCCGCCCATGGGCTGATCTCAATTCAGGTCCTGTACATCAGACAGGGCAAGTTGATTTCCAGGGATGCTTCGGTCTTTCCCTACCACTCCGCTGAAGGTGAGGCTTTTCAATCTTTTGTGCAGCAGTTTTATTTTGACAGCGCGGCCAGGCCGAAGGAAATCTTGCTTCCCGCCGGCGCGGACACCGATTTGCTCAGCGCATGGTTGAAAATTCCTGTTAAAATTCCCCGCCGCGGCACCAAAAAAGAACTTGTGGCTATGGCGGTTAAAAACGCCACGGTAGCCTTAAACGAACACCTCTCCCTTATCAACCGGGAGGAAGAACGCACCACCAAGGCGCTGGTGAAGTTGGGGCAAGTCCTGGGGATCCCGACTCCCCATCGTATTGAAGCCTTTGACAATTCCAACATCCAGGGTTCCTCTGCTGTTGCAGCGATGGTCACTTTTGTGGACAGCAGACCTTCCCGCTCGGACTACCGCAAATATAAGATCCAATCTGTGCAAGGGCCTGACGATTATGCTTCTATGGCAGAGGCGCTGCGCCGGCGTTATTCGCGCCTGCTGGCTGAGGACAAAACCTTCCCGGATCTCATTTTGGTGGATGGGGGCAAGGGCCAGGTTAATGTTGCTGCAAGCACGCTGCAGGACCTGGACCTGCATATCCCTGTGGCCGGAATGGCCAAAGACGACTTTCACCGCACTTCAGACCTGATTCTGCCGGAGAGCTTCGGGCCGGTGCACCTGGAGAAAGGGTCCCAGGAGTTTTATCTGATCCAACGCATTCAGGAAGAAGTTCACCGTTTTGCCATCGCCTTTCACCGCCAAAAGAGAAGCAAATCCATGCTTCAGTCTGCCCTGGACAGCATACCCGGAGTCGGGATGAAACGCCGTCAGGCCCTGCTCAAACACTTTGGTTCCTTAAAAAAGATCCGCCAGGCACAGCCGGAAGATTTCCGTCCCTTGGGCATCGGGGACAAACTGGCGCGCACCATCCTGGCCGAACTGAACGCTGCATTAAATGACCGGCAAGGGGAATAATATGCTTGATTACGCAAAAAGACGGTGAAGCACATTGATTCTCAACTACCGGATAGAATTCTGCCGCTCGTGCTATTGGAAGCAGATCGACAAATGTACCCGGCATGAACACTACGTCGCAAACAAAAATTCACCCCTGATGGTCAATTCCCGGGGTGAATGCCTGCGCAAACTTGAAGTTCCCTGGCTCGCTCAAATCTAGGCAACTAGAAAATACCCCCCGGACGATTTTGGCCGGAGGGTATTTTCTAGTTGTTGACGCGTCTGGAGCCAAGGTAGCGTTCGCCATAATAACCTGTGGTCATGTCTTGTATCACCACGCCCCGATTGGAAGAATCCACAAATCTTCCTCCCCCCATGTAGATGCCTACATGGCTGGGACCGCGGGAATAGGTGCTGAAGAACACCAAGTCGCCGGGCTTTAAGTCGCCTTTGGCAATAGGGCTGCCCACATGATACTGGTCGTAGGAAGTGCGGGGCAGGCTGATCCCATATTTGCCAAATACATATTGGGTAAAGCCTGAGCAGTCAAACCCTGTATTAGGCGAGGTCCCGCCAAACCTGTAGGGTAAGCCCCTGAAGCTAAGGGCGTAGCCGATGATGCCAGGGTCCGCTGCCGGCCCTGTAGAGCGTGAAACCACTTTGGGCTTAGCGGCGGCTTGTTGAGCCACGATTTTGGCCTGTGCAACTTTCACGGCGTTAGGGACCGCTTTCTGTGCTGAATTGGCTGTTGCCGTGCCCTTGCCCTTTTCTGGAGCCGTATCTGCTTTTGCGTCAACGATTGTCTGGGAAACCCCCAGGCGTCGCAGGAGACTGTCCCGTCCGTCGGGCTTGACATAACTCAGATAAGACGGAGCCAGGGATGGCAGCTTACGGGCCGGGGGCGCTTGCGGGGCTGCAAGCAGCATTGAGCCTGTAACAAACAAGCTTAATACTGCCGTTCCCCCGAAAACAAGGGACCGGTTGATTCTGGACATGGATCGCCACCTTTCTTGCGGCCTACGAGGTTAGTTGACGGGTTCGGGCTAAAAGGTGTAAGAGCCCTACAGGCATGCCTGATTCACCCCGGAAAATTCTGTCCCCCGTTCCACTCAGCGAGCGGATTCAGCCAACATATGGACTCAACTATATTTACATTCTACACAAAATCACAAAATCCTGTAAATGCAACAAGGAAAAATATCCTGAAAGCTTTCATTTCACCGAAAACATCCCTTTGCATGCCAAATATTGCCGTCCACCCAGCTCCGGTCTTGAATTCTATGCCAATCCTTGAACAGCCCGAAAAACCTGGACAACAATTTGACTAGAGGGGCAGATCCCGCTGTTTTGGGGGTCTGCCCCTTTTCTTTTGCAGCGGCCTGTAACTGCGCTGGCGGCGCAGCCTGGCCAGCTCCCGCCTGACAGATCCCAGCCGCAGCAAGACCAGGAGACTGAGCAGCAAATCAGCCAAAACCACCAGAAATATCAGATCCTGCAGCGTCATGCTTCCACCACCAGTCGTGGGATTTTAGGGCTTAAAAATATGTTTAAAAGCCCAGTGACGGCGAATCTCGCTGTCAAACCAGTGCAGGGACCAGGGGTAGAGAAAACTTAAGACTGCCAGCGCTCCCAGAGCCAATATGACAGGATTCACCCATGGCACCCATCTTTCCAGACTAGCCAGCAATGCGGCTAGCTGAATGCCGAAAAGCGCAGTGGAAATCCATAAGTAGGTCAGGCCCAGGAGCAGGGTGAGAACCCCGGTCACCCAGACATTCCCCGCCGTCAAAATCAGGACCAGCGGCGCTCCTCCGGCCAGAAGCAGGTAACCGGCAGCCTTAAAAGGGTTCACCCACAAAAACAGGAGTAAAGCCGTGGCGCCGTATACAGCCAGAGCCGCCCGACGGCCCATGACAGCCGAAGCGGTCAGGAGCGGCACTCCGCTGGCAAGAAACAGTACCCGCTTGCCAAAAGGCGTATAGACACTGATCAAGGCCATTCCCACCCCGATAGCAACCAGCACGCCACCATAAGTGATTAGACGCGAGTCTTTTAGCAGCATTCGATAATGTCCCCGCCCATGCACTCGCAGCAGGTATCCAGGACGCAAAGTCCGCATAGGGCATCACAGGCAGAGCACCCGTCACTATGATGGTGGTCATAGTAGCGCCTGCGCCGGAACTCAGCCAGCACAGCTCCGCTAGGATCAAGCGACTGGGCCTGCAGCAGGTACTGATGTGCCTTCTGGTAAAAGCCGGCCCGGTCCAGGACTTCCCCGGCGCTGAGATAAAGGCGCAGGTCGGACGGCTCCCTGCTAATCCGGGATTCCAACTCCTCTACCAGCTGACGCAGAGTGCGGACATGAACGGGACCGCCAGGATAAGGGCAAACGCTCATCATCAATCTCCTCCCGGAAAAATTCTTTCACAAAGGTGTTTTTATGCCACCCATGGGCTCCACAGATCAGTTTGGCCAAAATCTCACCGGTGGCGCCCAAATCCAGACTGCGCAAATTTCCTGTCACTTCAGCCAGGCTTCTCTCCAGCACAAAGTCCAACTCACTCATCAGCTGCGGAGCCAGTCCCCGCACGTGCTTTGTCTCGAGAGCGTAAGCGGCGCTCAGTGCGTTGAACCGGCCGGAGTCGCAGTCGTCCTCGAAGTCCCAGAGGGCATCCCAGAGATAAATCCATTTCCCCAGGTTTTCACCCAACTTGTAGGCGGTTTCCTCTTCCCGGCCATAAGCGGCGGCAGCCCGGGCCGTTATTGACCCCAAAAGAAATCCTGTAGGATAAAGCAGCTCATCCAACCATGATTCCGGGTTCTCCTCGGCCTCCCGCTGCAGTGTTCCGGTTTCCTTAAACTCCGGCCAGGACGGGGCTTTTACATACCTTGTCAATACCTGCATGGCCCAACGCCTTAACAGTCCTGCACCATCCAGGATTTCGTCTTCTGCTTTCAGTTTTACCAAGCCCAAGCTCGCCTTAGCGGCAAAATCAAACACTTCACCCGGTCCCGCCGCCATGGGCTTGCGACGCCAAGGTGAAAAGGGACAGGGCTTGCGCTCAATCAAGACTTCGCCCCCGGCAAAAGCAGAAACCAACATGGCAAGGGCTGCTGCGTCATAAGAAAGGGCCAGGCGAAATCCTTGCGAGCCGCAGCGGGCCAGTGCATGGCAGACACCGCAGTAATGAGCTTGAAACTGCACAAACTCCTCCGGGGACAGGTATCCCTTCGGCACCCTCAACAGCCCGAACATTGTTTCTCCTCTTCTCAGATCATTCTCCCGCAGTGTGAGCAAGGTTCCCCGGTCAGCTCCGGAGTGGAGCCGCAGTGCGGGCAGGCAACTACGCGCTTTTCCCCGCTGGGAGGCTTGGCCTCGCGCGGCTGCAGCCCCGAAAACACGGCATAAATGCGGCGGTATATTTCCCTGTGGCGCCAAAAGTGCCTGAGGACCAGAAAGAGCAAAAAAACAAACAGCGCAAAGATTAATTGCAAACCTTTTCCCACCTGAGGAGGCCTTCGAAAGTGGGCGAACGGCCTCAATATTATTGGTAACTCCTTAGCAATGTTCCTAGAGCAATCTTCCTAGAGCAATCTTCCTAAGCTAGTTCCTGGATAAACTTTTGGACCTGTTCAACTGTTTTGGCGTCACGGCTGTACAGGCGGGTGGTTTCCGCGCCCTTGTCAAACACCAGAAAGCTGGGAATGCCTCTCACATTGAACCTCTCAGCCAGCTCAGGCTCTGCTTCCGTGTCAACGGCATAAAACTTGAACCGCCCGGCAAAATCCTTGGCGATTTGCTCCGCCCCACTCTCAATCCGCCGGCAGTCTGGGCACCAATCCGCATAAAACTTGACTATGACCTTGCCTTGCTCATGGCTTAGAGTGTGGTCAAAACTTTCTGCTGTCAATTTTTCCATGCAAAAAAACCTCCACATAATGATGATACGCATATGGCTTCGCCAAGTTTCACTTTGGGCAGGAAAAGCCGGGAGAGTCTCGAATATCTGAAGGAAAATCGCTATGAGGTGACAAAATGTCCAAAAAAGCTTCTTTGCTGATAATTGGCCTGGCAGCGATGCTTATTTCCCTCACTGCCTGTGCGCCTGCCCCCACGACCTCCCCACCCAGACAGGTGTCCGCTCAAAGCTCCGATATCCCTGCACAGCAGAAGCCCGCACCCCAGAAATGGGTCCCGCCTCAAGCGGAGTATGATTTTCCGGCCAAAGGTGTTCCCTTTCTCTATTACCATTCCATTGCCAGCCTGCCGGGAAATGTGGCAGGAGTACCGCCGGCAGAATTCGCTGCTCAGATGAAGTACCTCTATGATGCCGGGTTTTCCGCCGTCTCCCTGGACCAGTTTTATGCGGCTTATGAGGGCAAGGAGAAACTGCCCCGCAAACCTGTGGTGATCACCTTTGATGACGGCTATCCGGACAACTACAGCATAGCCTTCCCAATCCTCAAACAATATAATTTTACCGCTGCTTTCTTTGTGGTGACAGGTTATATGGAACCCGGCCAGGGCATGCTGACCTGGGACCAGTTAAGGGAAATGCAGGCCTACGGCATGACCATTGGCTCACATACCGTTGATCACCTGGAATTGTCCAAACTCTCGCTCGCAGAGCAAAAAAATGAAATCTTTCAGTCCAAAGCCAAGATTGAGAGTGAGCTTGGCACAAGCGTAGACTACTTTTGCTATCCTAACGGCAAATTCAATCAAACAACCCTCTCTCTCTTGCGCCAGGCAGGCTACAAATTGGCCGTAACCACTGCTCCAGGTACCGCCAAGCGCGGGGACAATCCTCTTTTGCTCAAGCGGGTTTTTGTCAACGGACTCAACGACCTGGCTGACTTTAAACGCCGCGTCACACAAGCTGGCTGAGATTTACCGCATTGCATTCTGCCGAAACCGATTTATTTCGACATATATATTTTTTTCTCGACATTTTTCTTACGAGGTGCTACACTAAATTTAACCCGACTTGTTTCTCTCACTCTTCTTCATTAGACCGGTTCAAACCGGTCGCTTTTTTTTACAGGAATTCAGGATTCTGACCTGTGACTTCTGACTTCTGCTCATCACCGTACATCCTAAAGAAGTGATTTGTCGGCCCGGGTCCCTTTCCTATCTCCAGGCCGGCCGCAATGGCCCCGGTGATATAAGTCTTAGCCCTGCCTATGCTTTCCGCCAAAGGGAGTCCCAAGGCCAGGTTGGCAGCGATGGCTGAGGCATAGGTGCAGCCGGTGCCATGGGTGTTGGGATTGGTTTGCCGCTCGGAGGAAAAGGTCATATAGTCCTTCTGGTAATAGAGGATGTCCTCCGCCTCCCCGCTCAAGTGGCCTCCTTTGACCAAGACTGCCTTTGGGCCCAGGCCGGCGATAGTTCGGGCTGCCTGGAACATCTCCTCCCTATTGGTCACGGATCTGCCGGCAAGGACCCCGGCCTCAGCCAGATTCGGGGTGACCAGCAGGGCTTTGGGGAACAGCTGCCTGACCATTATCTCGATGCCGCTGCGCTCCAATAAAGGCTTCCCGCTGCTGGAGAGCATGACCGGGTCAAGCACCAGGGGAATATTCCCGTCTAAAACCTCAGCTACTGTCTGGATCACCGCTGTGACGCCCAGCATGCCAAGCTTAACCGCCTGAACGGGGATATCCGCCAGAAGGTGGAGTATCTGGGCTCTCACCTGATAAGGCTCAACAGGAAAAACCTCCTGCACACCCTGTGTATTCTGAACTGTCAAAGCCGTAATCGCGCTGACACCGTATACCCGGTGCGCGGCAAAGGTTTTAAGATCTGCTTGTATGCCGGCTCCGCCGCTCGGATCCGAACCGGCGATGGTCAAAGCTACCGGGATTTTCATGCTGGGCAAACACTCCAGTCTGAGCTCTGCAACTTTCCTTTCCGCGCCACGTATTAAGTATCAGAACATCGAGGGGAGAGGATTGCGCTTGAGCAAAAAGATTTATCGGTCCAGGGACAAAATGATTGGAGGGGTATGCGCCGGAATTGGCGAATACTTTGACGTCGACCCCACCGTGGTCCGGCTGCTGTGTGTTCTGGCTGTTCTCATGGGGGGCGCAGGAATAGTTGCTTATCTGGCTGCTTGGATAATTATACCACAGGCATGAATTGCGGAAAAAGACCACCCAGCGCACAAATCTATTTATTATGAATTAAGCGAGTGCTTCAATTCCGCACAAACCTGCTTTCTTCATAATTGACATAATTGAGTGCTGGGTGGTTTAACCTTAAAACCTTTCCTGTCTGACTGCCGCGCACGGAAATAGGCCTAATTAGTTAAAGCTTGCAGAGGCGAGGGTATGCGGCCGCCGCGGCGAACAAAGGCGGCGGAACTGAAGGGGTGCACTTTGATTACCGGGGCCCCGCCCAGCAGGCCGCCAAACTCTACCCTGTCCCCCGCCTGCTTGCCCGGCGCAGGAATTACCCGCACTGCGGTGGTCTTTTTGTTGATCATACCGATGGCCATCTCGTCAGCAATAATGCCGGCAACAGTCTCTGTTGGGGTGTCGCCCGGCAGGGCAATCATGTCCAGGCCAACGGAACAAACACAGGTCATGGCCTCCAGCTTGTCCAGGCTGAGTGCGCCTGCTTCCACGGCTGAAACCATCCCGGCGTCCTCGCTTACGGGGATGAATGCACCGCTCAGTCCGCCCACCTGGGATGAAGCCATAGACCCCCCTTTCTTGACTGCGTCATTAAGCAGGGCCAAGGCTGCTGTAGTTCCATGAGTGCCGCATTTGGCCAGACCCATGCCCTCCAGGATATCAGCCACACTGTCCCCTACAGCGGGGGTAGGGGCCAGGGAGAGATCGACAATGCCAAAGGGAACTCCCAGCCGTTTGGAGGCAGCTCTGCCGACCAACTCACCCATGCGTGTAATTTTGAAGGCTGTCTGCTTAATCAGGTTGGCCAGTTCCCCCAGGTCCTGATTCGGGTTGGCCCGCACTACCCTATTGACAACCCCGGGCCCGCTTACTCCTACATTCAATACGCACTCCGGTTCGCCCACACCGTGAAAGGCCCCGGCCATAAAGGGATTGTCCTCGGGCACATTGCAGAATACAACCAGCTTGGCAGCTCCGATTCCGTCCTGTTCCGCGGTAAGACGGGCGGTCTCAACCACTACCTCACCCATTTTAAGCACCGCATCCATGTTAATCCCAGCCTTGGTGCTGGCCACATTTACTGAGGAGCAGACAAGTTTGGTCCTTGAGAGGGCCTCGGGAATCGCCTCCACTAATGCAGCATCCCCCCTGGTAAAACCTTTTTGCACCAGTGCGGAGAAGCCGCCAATAAAGTTAACCCCCACTTCCTCTGCCGCCCTGTCCAGGGCTTCAGCTATGCCTACATAGTCGTACACATCGCAGCTTTCCCCAACCAGGGAAATTGGCGTGACTGAGATGCGCTTGTTGATAACCGGTATGCCGTAGGCTGCCTCAATTTCTTCACCCGCTTTGACCAGGTCTTGAGCCAGGCGTGTTATTTTGTCATAGATCTTGGCCTGGACTGTTTTTGCGTCGCTGTGGGCACAGTCTCTCAGGCTGATGCCCATAGTGATGGTGCGGATATCCAGGTTTTGATCTTCCACCATCCTGACAGTTTCCAGAATTTCATTCGGGCTGAAGGAGATCCTCATTACCTGCCCCCCTCAATCCTGTGCATGTAATGAAATACATCTTCATGCTGCATGGTTACCTTCATCTCCTGCATTTTACCCTGGCCGGCCAACTCTTCCCGCAGGTCTTTGAACTCAATGTTGGCCCCCGCCAGGTCCACCACCATGATCATGGTAAAGAACTCCTGCAGAATGGTCTGGCTGATATCCAGGATATTGGCATTGTACCGGGCCAGGAGGGTGGATATCCAGGCAATAATGCCAACCTTGTCTTTTCCCAGCACCGTAATAATTACCCGGCTCCCGCCTTTTTCTAAAGCGCTCATAGAATTTGTCTCCTTCTCTGTGACAAGTGTCCGCATCTGATTGACATTGTTTCGACCGCAGGGGTGCAAAATCCTTTTATGAGAAAAGTCAAACAGTTTTATTTCCTGGCTGGGAAGCAAAAACTCCTGACCGCTAGAGCAGGAGTTTTTGCTATTGGCTTAACCAGGGCTTCAAAGAGGGTTCCTAGTCCCTTGGCTGCCAGTTTTTCAGATCCGTCTCACTGATTACGATATCGCCGGCTTTATCTGCGGTGTAGCTTAACTGCTGCGGCGGATATTTGACGCATCCGCCGCTAATTCCGCTCATATCGGCCAAGGCCCAGCGGGTACCGCAGGTGTTGCAAACAAGCTGGTCCCCTTCAATGTGAAACTGGCGCGAGAAACAAGGTTCACAGAAACTGACTGCAACCGTCACCCTCCCGGCCGGGGTAAGAAAGGCCATAATCGGCTCACCTTTCTGGTTTTGGCCGATATTCCGGTTAGGGTCATACATGGCATAAACCAGATTATTCTGTTCCAGTTTCGCCAGGGGAAGCTTTACCTGCCCCCCGCCAATCTGGATATCCGGGGTAATATCAGTCATATTTACAGTCCTGTTGCTGTAATTTACGCTCTTGCCGGTACTGTACTTGTTATCAAAACCCGGGATGCTCTCCCGGGTTGAAAGGACAACCGCGGCAATCCCGACAACCAAAAGGCCGAGCAGAGCGCCCAAAACAATCTTCTTCCTTTTCCGCCTTCTCCGGTACTCCGCTTCCAGACGGGCCTTTTTTCCCTCCAGGTCAGTCATCAATTGTCACCCCCATGATGTTAATAGAGCGGTGCGACCTGTTTCAGGACATCTGCCGGATTGGCAGCAATAATCCCAACCCACATCACGCGTTTGCCGGTTAACCAATAGAAGTGCTGCATTCCGTCGGAACTGGTGACACTCTTGTATTCCCGCCCGTCAATCTTAACACTTTTATAGTTTTGAAAAGCCTTGCTGGCGGGAACTTTCTGATCCATGGACTTAAACAGGGCCGCGGCGTCCTGTTCATTTTTCGCTTCGGAGTAATAGATGACCAGTTGGTCATTGCCATTTCCCTGGTACATGGCTACAACAGCCTGTTGCACTTTAATGTCAGCGCCGTGCATTTGATTAATGGCCTGCTCTGCCTGGGAACCTGTAACAGCGTTAGCCAGACTCATGCCGGCCAGCTGCTGGGGAAAGAGCTTTGTGTCCACCTGGGGAGCCTGGGTCTGGGACGAGGCAGCATTGGCAGGCGACGGGGCCGGACTGCTGCCGCTGCGCCTGCCGAGCTGTGCCGCCGTCATAGTATAGGCCAACATTACAAGCGTAAGAATCAAGGCTATAATCCCTATAGCCCTGAGATATTTTCTTTCCATCTGACCCTCCCCGGCTTAGATTTTGTCCTTCAAGGACTGCTTAAGCAAATCCAACTCGTCTGCCAAGCGTGCCTCACGCTTGCCCAGGCGCAGGGTATACCAAAAGATCAAGGCCCAGATAAAAGTGTAAGCAATAAACAGATAAAATATGGTGTCGCTGTTATCCATTTGTTTTCAACCTCCCTTAACGGTTACAGATTTTCCTTGATGGCTCTGATTTCTGCGCTCATCCTCTCGATCCTGACACTGCGCCGCATCAAGAAAATGTAAAGCAGAGTAAAGGCGAAAAGGCTGACGAAAAACGCGGGTATCATGCCTCCGGCCAGGGCAAATCCCGTTGAACCGCCTACTACAGGCGCCGGGTGCAGGGTTTTCCACCAGCGGATAGACATGAATACTATGGGTACATCCACGAAAGAGATGATGCCGAAGACTGCTGCCAGGCGGGCGCGCTTCTCTTCCTCACCCAGGGAGGAACGGATCTTGCCGTAGGCCAGATAGAGAAACCACATGATCAGAGTCGTGGTCAGGCGGGGATCCCAGGACCACCAGGTATGCCAGATGGGCTTAGCCCAAATAGGTCCGGTGACCAGGACAATGGTGGTGAAAATCACCCCGAGTTCCGCCGATGTATAGGCGTAGATATCCCACCTGGCGTCCTTGCCGGCCAGGTAGGCGATACTTGCCACAAACACCACAAAAAAGGCAAACATACCAATCCAGGCCGAAGCTACATGAAAATAGAAAATCCTCTGAACGTCGCCCATGGTTTTCTCAGTCGGGGCATAGACCAACGAAAGGTACAAGGCCGCCAGTACGGAAAAGAAAGTAAGCCAGGCCAGCAGGCGGTCCCAACCAGGATTTTCCCGGTTTTGAGCCATTCTTTACACCTCCAACAGGTAATCAAACAGAATAAAGGGCAGACCGGAGTAAATTGCCCCAAAGGTGACCAGGAGTTTCAGGTATAAGCTAACTCCGGACAAATCACCGGAGAAGACCCCGCCTGTAACCTGAACCGCACAGATCAGAACCGGCACGATCAGGGGAATCATCAGGATCGGCAGCAGAATTTCACTGATTCTGGTGCTGGCAGCCAGGGCGGAAAGAAAAGTGCCGATAACCATAAAAGCATATGTGCCCAAAAACAGGACAAGAATCAACAGGCCCAAATTGGCCGGCAGCGGGTAATTGAACATGATAAAAAACATAGGTATGGCAATCAGTTCAACAACAGCCATGAGCATCAGGTTCATCAGGGTTTTTGCCACATAAATTGCGCTGCGGTCCACCGGGCAGAGCATCAGCCCGTAAATACAGTCGTTCTGCCTCTCGGATACGAAGGAGCGGTTCAGCCCCAAAATACCGGCGAAGGCAAGGGTCACCCAAATCACTCCGGGCAGGACCTTGGCAACTTCATCCTTGGCAATCTCCAGGGCAAAGCCGAAAGAGACCGCTACCAGCAGCGCAAAGACCAGCATGGCGCTTAGCATTTCTTTTGTCCGCAGCTCGCTCTTAACTTCTTTCCAGAGCAGGACCCGTACTTTGCCGGCGAAGTTCATCAGGCTCCCTCCACTAATTTCAGATACAAGTGCCGGAAGTCCTCCCGCCCAATCCCCTTCGGGTCGCACCTGTGCACAATCCTGCCGCCTACCAGAACAACAGTCTGGTCGCTCTGTTCCAGGCCCTGGTCAAAGTCGTGGGTAATCAAAAACACGGTGTGTTTGCTCTGGGAGAGCTGCTGCAAGACAGAATTGAGAATCCCTTTGGCCATCTCATCCAACCCGGTGTAGGGCTCGTCCATCAACAGGATTGGGGGGTTATGCACCAGGGAACGGGCAATAGCAAGTCTTTGCTGCATTCCGCGGGAAAAGGTGCGGACCGTATCGTTGGCGGCGTAGGTCAGTCCCACATCCTCCAGCAATTTCTCCACCCGCTTGTTTAAATCTTGCACTTCGTACATCTTGCCGTAAAAAACAAGGTTTTCCCGCGCACTCAGATTGTCATAGAGAAATGTGTTGTGGGAAATAACCCCGACCTTTTTGCGCAGTACGTCTCCGTGCTTTGAGACATCCATGCCGTCGATAAACAACTGGCCGCTGGATGCTTTGCTGAGCAGGGCCAGGATTTTCAACGTGGTGCTCTTGCCCGCTCCGTTCGGCCCGAAGCAAGTGACAAATTCGCCTGCGGCGACTTCCAAGTCTATTCCCTTGAGGATTCGCTTACTGCCAATTTGCTTGGTCAGGCCCTTGGCCACAATCAAACGGTCCACCTCCCAGCTCAGGCGAGCTCTCTCAGCTGCAGCTTGACCTGAACCAGCAACTGCTTGTATTTTTCCCGGCTTTCCCTGTACTCCTGTTCACTCATCTGCCCTGCTGCAAACCTGTCGTCCAGTGACTTGATACGCTGCAAGAGCAGGTCCTGTTTGGCCTTGAGCCTAAGGAACAACTGATCATCCCCGGCGCCGGAGTCGGCTTGCGGCTCTTCCTCCTCATGCCCGAAACGCCCTCTGTACCACAGGATGGCGGCAGCTATCCCCAAGCCAAGCATGATAAATAGATAGGCAGCCCACAGATGGGGGTTTGTGTACACAAGAGGGTCAGTCATAAACAGCTTGACATGCCCCGCCGGGTGAAGCTTAACGTCAAAACCTCTGGCCAGTTGATTATTGGAGGGAGTTGTCTGGGCCTGCGGCTGATCCACAGTGATGTTGACTACAGTGCCTGCTGCCAGATTTCCGCCCCAAAGCTGTTCATACGTATTGTTATTGAAGTTTACCTGCCCTTCGTCCTGCAGAACGTCTGCTTTGACTGAAAAAGCGCTGACGGGTGCAATTACAAAAAACTGCTGGGTGGTAAAAGGAATTTTCTTGCTCACTGCTGCCGGCAGGCCGGATACAGGCAGAGTATAGCTAAAAGAAAAAGTGCTTTTTCCAGACGCTATGGCCTTGTACACCTGTATGCCGTCAGGGACTCCGGCGTAATCGGAGTTCTCCAAACCGTTCACTTGCAAATTCCGGTAACCGCCTGGCAGGGGAATTAACCATGCGGTCCGTTTTTTGCCGCTGGGGTCGGCGACAGCCCCTCCGCTGTAGGGTTTGCTGTCCGGGTTATTGAAGGACAGGAACTCAGTTATGGTCAGGCCGGTATTACCAGGGCTTATGATAAAATGAGCTTCCTCAACCTGCGGCCCGCCGCTGCCGGCACCCAAAACGGCTGAAGCCGGCAGGAGCAGCACCAGGGCTGCAAGCAGGACACCCAAGACGCGCTTAATCATAAATCTCCACCTTTCAAACAGGAACAACTAAAACTGACGTTCACCGCAAGCATGGCAGTATTCCTGGCCAACTTCCTTCAGGACTGCGCCGCAGCGGTGGCACTTTTCGGCCAATTCACCCGAACTGCTGAGGCGAGCCAACTCCTGTTCGATTTCCTGTTCGATCTCAGCGGCAGTAAATCCTGCCGCATTACTCTTGCCCTTGGCCTTCGACCTGGTGTCTACCATCTGGTCCTGGGCCCGCATAATATTCACCGCTGCTCCGGCATAGGTGTTCTTGAGCTGCTGGTAATCTTCCTCTGAGAGTTTGTTCATGTGGTAGTCGAACTCAATTTCGCCCAAGGCGCTCATGACAGTTTCTTTCTCCGCTGCCAGGCTTGGACGTGCCGGCTTAACTTCGGGGTAGCCCTCACCCCGGTAGCCCTTAAACAGAGGATAACCTATTAATATCAGTACCACCACTGCCAGGATAACACTGAAAAAGGCGCTCAACACATTTCCCTCCCGTCCTTATAGGTACCGCTTCAATTCCTCATCCAGTTTCTCCGCGTATACGGAATCGATGGGTGCAGGCCCGTTCTCCTCTCCTTCTTTTGCCCGGCCGGGAATGACCCATTTTTCCAAACCCAGGTACACTAGGACGGCCCCGCCTACTGCAGCAACAAACGGAGTAATCCATGCCACCCAGTCAAAACCCTTCTTGGGCGGCGCCGCCAGCACACTCTCTCCGTAAACCGAGGACAAATAGGCATATACCTGCTGCTTGTTCATGCCATCCTTGTACATTTTTTCCCTGATAATCCCGCGCATTTTTTGAGCGGCCGCATCGTCGCAAGAAGAGAGAACCATATTACAGCCATCCAGTACGCAGATTACGCCGGATTCCACATCCAGAGGAATCGGTTTGTTCTGCCAATCTTCCGCTGCCCAGGCGCGGGAAGGAAGCAGGAGTAACAGCAGCGCCAGGGCCAAAACAGGCAAAGCTTTCTTCATGGTCCCGACCTCCTTACACTGCCTCTTGCGTCAACCGTTCACTGCGCACGTATTTGGAGCCCGCCTGACTGCCCCTGCCCGGCCACAAAGCGAAGATCGTGCCAAACACCAGGATATAGCCGCCAATCCACAGCCAGATCATCAGCGGATTCACAAAAGCTTTGAAAGTCGCGTTCCCCTCCTGATCCCAGGATGCAAGAACTACGTATAGATCTTCTTTGGGCGTTGAATAAAGGCCGACCACCGACTCAGGCTGATCAGGCGCCGTTGAGTAGAACACCTTTTGCGGTTCAATTTGCGCCATGTATGCGCCGTTTTTAAACACAGTCATATCAGCGTACACCGCGTCTTTGTCGGTAGTCAGCTTCTTCTCAGCCAAATTATTGAAACTAATTGAATACTGGCCGATACTCAGGCTGTCACCAACCTTGATTGTTTTAGTTGCATCGAGGCTATAGGCTTGGGAACCGGTGATGCCTATCAGCATCAGCACAAGCCCCAGGTGGATGATATACCCGCCGTGGCGCCTCCGGTTGCGAACCATCAAGCGAATGAACGCTACAGGATATGATTCGCCTGTCAAACGGCGCCTCACCCTGGTGCCCCGGAATATTTCCATCAGGATTGTGGCGATGGTGAAAAATCCGATCGCAAAGCCTGCCAGCGCATAGAACTTTCTGATGCCCAGGAAGAACAGGAGCGCTGCCACCGCAACAGCTCCCACAGCCGGCCACTGGAAATTCTGCACCAGGTTTTTCAGAGTTGCCTTGCGCCAGGCAATCAGGGGGCAGACACCCATAAGCAGAAACAGCGCCAGTCCAAGGGGTGCACTGACCGTGTTGAAGAAGGGCGCTCCCACCGTAACCTTCACACCGCGGATGGCCTCTGAAATCAGAGGATAAATCGTACCCCAGAACACGGCGAAAGCCAAGCCGACAAGCACCAGGTTGTTCAGCAAAAAGCTACTTTCTTTGGACAGGAAGGATTCAAAACTGCGCGCCTGGGACAAAAGTTTGCGCCGGTCTACGATGAGGAAAAGTGAAGCAAACAGCATAAATACTGTAAAGGCCAGGAAATACCGGCCCAGAGGCCCGCCGCTGAAGGCGTGGACCGAAGTCAAGACACCGCTGCGCACCAGGAAAGTGCCGAAAAGAGTCAAGACGTAGGTAATTGCGATTAGAGCCACATTCCATACCTTAAGCATGTCTTTACGTTCCTGAACCATGACCGAGTGCAGGAATGCGGAACCCGTCAACCAGGGGATGAAGGAAGCGTTCTCCACAGGGTCCCAACCCCAGTACCCGCCCCAGCCTAATTCGGTGTAAGCCCATTGGGCGCCCCAAAGGTTGCCCAGACTTAAGAATACCCAAGCCATAATAGTCCAGCGCCGGGTAACTTTAATCCAATCATCGTCAGCTGTTTTGGTCAACAAGGCTGTCATGCCGTAAGCAAAAGGTACGGCAAAGCCCACATACCCCAGATATGTGGTCAGGGGATGAAACACCATCCCAGGGTTCTGCAGCATCGGGTTCATGCCCGCACCGTCCGGCACCACCGCTCCCGGAGTCCAGCCTGGGACCCGCTCGAAGGGATTTACCAAAAAGGCCAGTACGAAAAAGAAAAAGGCCGAGTTAAAGAGCAGGATACTGCTGGCATAAGGCGTGAGCTGCTTGGTCTTCCTGGAAAAGGCAACGATTACCGTATACCAGGTCAAGAGAAAAAGCCAAAGCAGGAGAGATCCGGCATTGCCGGCCCACCAGGCTGCAAAGCGGTAAAAAACAGGCAGGTCTTTGCTGGTGTATTCGTAAACATAATTAATGCTGTAATCCCCGCTCATCAAAAAGTACAACAAGATAAAGGTAGACACAGAACTGAGAACTGCCACCGCCAGCGATGCCCCTTTGCCGCTGGCAAGGAAAGCGGGGTTCTTTTTCGCAACTCCTATCACAAAGGCTGCGATTCCGTACAGACTGATGAATAAGCCTAAAACCAGCGCAAGATAGCCGACTTCAGCCATTGCCGATGGTCCCTCCTTTAAATGGTCAACTCAACCTGCCGGCTGCCCTGTCAGGACAGCCGCCTTAATTTTCTCATGTGTTCAGTTCAACTCGTGCCAGGGACCTAGCTTTTTAAGCCCAAGGATTTGAGGAATTTGGTTACAGGCCCCTCGTTCTTGGCGGTTGTATTCTCCGCCTCGTACTTGGATGGGCATTTGAGCAGCAGCTGGTCCGCATGGAAAGTACCGTCTGGATTGAATTTTCCTTGCACCACTGCTTGCGTCGCCTCGGGGAAGTTGTCCGGTTTTACGTCATTGTAAATCACCGTGAGTTTTTTCTCCGGGTTCGCTGGGTCGTACAGGTCAAATTTCAGTTCCACCGGGTTTTTGTCCCCGTTCCATTGCGCATGTGCGACGTCGATATTGGCTTCGATGCGGTAATATTTGTCCGCTCTGCCTTGTCCGGCCAGCGCTTGCTGCACCGTCAGCGCATATGCGGGTGTTGTGCTGCTCATACCGGAGATAATCAGATAGGCTATGGCCGCTACAATCACCAGCACTCCTGCAGTAATCTTGACGTTCTTACCTTTCACACTCTTTGCCTCCTTAGGCTTTATTGCCCGGCATCTATGCCGGGAATCAACCCTGGTTTTCCTCGCTCAACTCAGCCAGCAGGCTCTTGTCGGTATCCTCTTGGCATAAAAGTGAAAAACAGAACAAAAAGGGACAGAAAAATACCTGATCATGGTCACAAGTTAGAATTACCTAAAAAGCGTGTTTTTATTGCACGACCCAATTATATACTAGGAACTAAATTGCTTCAACTTGAGTCAACTCAAATCCGCGACAAATAACGCCGTGAAACCCTGACCATTCCCGGCTGAAAGATATTCAGCAGATTTTTTTGATGTTCCCATTTGCCTTAACCTTGGAAATCGCAAGAACCTTGTCGCCTTGCGCCCGGAATTCTACTGAACAACAATTGCAGAAGTACGATGAAACACTTTTATTGCCCCGCACAACTTCAAACAATTTACCCACGGCGCCGTGTTGGCCACAAATCGGGCATCGCATTTTATTCGCCCCCTTTTCCGCATGATCATCCGCCCAATCATAACCGGTATTTTATTGGTTTAACAAGGATTTTTGTTTTGTCGCGCAGACCACCATAATAAAAAACACGCAATTTTGATGCCAAACCTTAACTTGCCGACAAGAGTGGAAAACGGTTTAAAACTATGGTGTCAAATCCCTTACTCTGTGTCATTTCCCACACTATTAAGAAACAAACAAAAGACCCCGAAGGGTCTCTGTTTGGAAGTAAGGATTTAGCCTGCCACGCTGTACCCAGCATCCGCAACCGCTTTGGCCAAGAGCTCCCGGTCAGCGTTCCCGGTGACAACAGCCTCTTTTTTGTCCAAGTCCACTTGAGCGTTTTCAACTCCTGCTACGCCCTTCAAGGCTTTTTCCACACTCATTTTGCAGTGCATGCAGGTCATGCCTTCAACTTTAAGAACCATTTTCACGTTTACTCACCTCCTAACTTTACTGATCAAGAATTCAGGAGTCAGGAGTCAGAATACCGTGAGGATAACAAATCCGTCTTCCTTTTCTGACTCCCAATTGCTTGCTCCTGAATCTAACTGGTATCTAGTACAATGTCAGAATTTGCCTGTCAGAATAGTAATGGCTGATAGACCATCTTCCTCATTCTGCCCTGAAACAAGCCTTTTGGGTCCGCTCGGGTCGAATTTTCTTTCTGCTCCGTTCAGCAGAAAGAAAATTCACCCTTGAGCTTAACGGCCTGTTTCATTCATCAGTGGTGCCGTGAAGCGGCATGCAAGTCTGAATTCTGAATTCTGGCTTCTGAATTCTGGCTACTGCCCCAGTTTCTTGCCGTATCCCTTTAGCAACAGGGAACTGGTGACCACTGACACAGAAGAAAAGGCCATGGCCAGCCCGGCCCATTCCGGGGGTAAAAGCTTGCCGGTCACGGGATATAGTACCCCCGCTGCAACAGGGATCCCGATGGTGTTGTAAATCAAAGCCCAAAACAAGTTCTGTTTAATTTTAGCCAAGGTTTTGCGGCCCAGGCGGATTGCCCTCTCCACGTCCTGGAGGTCATTTCGCACCAGAACCACATCCCCGGTTTCCTTTGCCACATCAGTGCCGGAACCGATGGCGATACCTATGTCGGCTTGAGCCAAGGCAGGCGCATCATTGATGCCGTCTCCCACCATCCCCACTTTTAGGCCCTGGGACTGATACTTGCGGACAATGTCAATCTTGTCCTGAGGGAGAATTTCCGCCACAACCTCCGTTATCCCGACCTGCTGGCCCACCACCTCGGCCACCTTCTTGTTGTCCCCGGTAATCATAAAGGTTTTCAGCCCCAACCGGTGCAGACGGGCTATGGCCTGGGCTGCACTGTCCTTGAGCACATCCGCCAGGGCTATCAAACCGGCTGCCTGGCCGTCAAGGGCTATGAACATGGTGGTCTTGCCAGCCCCAGCCAGGCGCTTAAAATCAGCCTCAGCCCGGGCTATGTCGACTCCGTTTTTCTCCAGCAGCTTGGCGTTGCCGACCAGCAGCCGGCGCCCGGCGTAGGAACAGGAGATGCCGTACCCGCTTTCTTCCAGGTAATCCTGAACCTCATCAACTCTAACCCCTTCAGCTCTTGCTTTGCACACAACTGACGTGGCCAGTGGGTGCAGGGAGAGACTTTCCCCGGCTGCGGCTATTCTCAGTAATTCTGTCTGAGCATACGGCGCATAAGGGACAATATCCGTGACTTCCGGAGTCCCCTTGGTCAGGGTCCCGGTTTTGTCAAACCCAACCGCCTGCAGCCCGGCAATTCCCTCCAGCACGGCAGCCGATTTGAACAAAATGCCCCGATTCAAACCCACCCCGCTGCCCACCATAATGGCCGTAGGAGTAGCCAGGCCCAGAGCGCACGGACAGGCTATCACCAGCACGGCAATCGCGGCTGTAAAGGCAAAAACGAAGCTGGTGTGCAGTCCGAAATACCAAACCAAAAAGGTGATTACAGCGATGGACACAACCGCCGGGACAAAATAGTTGGATATCGTATCGGCAAAACGTTGGATAGGCGGTTTGACCCCCTGGGCATCTTCTACCATTTGAATTATTCCGGCCAGGACGGTATCCTTGCCAGTCTTGCCCGTCCTGACTTTGATACTGCCGGACCTGTTGATGGTGGCCCCGACTACGCTGTCACCAACCCCCTTGTCAACAGGGATTGATTCCCCGGTCAGCATGGACTCGTCAATGCTGGCTTGTCCCTCAATAATTTCGCCATCCACAGGGATTTTCTCCCCGGGCTTGACCAAAACTATATCCCCAATCCTGACTTCTGAGGCGGCAACATCTTTTTCAACCCCGTCCAGCCAGAGCCGCGCCTTGTCAGCCTGAAGTTGCAACAGCCGTTTCAGTGCCTGGCCTGCTCGCCCTTTGGCCCGGGCCTCCAGGTACTTGCCGAAGCGGATGAAGGTTATGAGCAGGGCTGATGTGTCAAAAAAGGTCGGTCCCATAAAAAACACTTGCGGAAAAGTTGTCAGGACGCTGTAACCATAGGCTGCCGTAATCCCCATGGCTACCAGCACATCCATATTGGCGGAACGGTTTTTCAGGGCATGATAAGCCCCGCGGTAAAAAGTCCAGCCGGCGCTGAACTGAACCACAGTGGCCATGCCAAACATTGAATATAACACCGCCGGGGTCATGGGTAAAAACCACATCATCCCCATCAGCGGCAGAGAGACAACCGCGCTGAAAATCAGCCAGTTGCGTTGGACAATAGCGCTGCGGTCATCCTGCTCCTCGTCGTTCTTTTCCAGCGGTATATAGCCCGCATCCCGCACCTGTTCAAAAATCCCCGCCAAACTCACTACCTTGGGTTCAAATTCCACGCTTACTGTCTCATTGGCAAAATTAACTGCAGCGAGATGTACCCCGGGCGTACCTTTCAGCTTCTTCTCAATGGTCAGGGCGCAGTTGGCACAGGTCATGCCGCTGACCTTAAACTGCTGCTTGCCTGCCGCCTGGTCAGATGGCAGCGCCAATTTCTCAACCGGCGGCCATTCCACTTCAGTCTCCGGCTGCGGTGTCTCAACAGGATTAGTCGTGTAACCTGCCTGTTCCACTGCCAGCCGAATTTCCTCCAGGTTCGCCCGAGAGGGGTCAAAGCTAAACAAAGCGCTGGCGTCATCCAGGCTGACCCGGATATTCCCCACCCCCGGTACAGCCTCAAGGGCCTTGGTAACTCTTCTGACACAGTGCTGGCAGGTCATACCGTAAACCTTAATTTCCTGCTCAGTTTTGCCCCAAACCGCGTAGCCGGCCGCTTCAATTGCCTTAGTCACCTCTGCGATGCCAATCTGAGCCGGGTCATAGACAAAATCAGCGGCTGCCTCTGCCAAAGATACCTTGACCTGCGTGACACCGGGCAAATTCTGCAAGGCCTGGGTAACCCTCCTTACACAATGCTCGCAAGTCATTCCCGTAACGCCCAATTCAGCCTTCATCAGTTGCTCAGATGCTGACATCTGTCATACCCCCTCCAGACAGCCCTTGATGTACCAATTCCTTATCGCATCATACGAAAAATTGTCTGCAGTATCTCATCAATCACCTGGGTGTCTCCAGCCTCCAACTGTTCCACAACGCAGGATTTCATATGCTTTTCCAACAGCAGCCTCGACACGCCGTGCAGCGCCGACTGGGCCGATGCTATCTGGTTCAGCACATCATCACAATAAACATGCCGCTCAATCATTCCCTTTATGCCCCGGATCTGGCCCTCAATGCGGTTCATCCTGTTGATTAATTCCTTGACCGTTTTTTCGCTGTGATGGCTTTTACGTTCGTCACTCTGGCAAATTGGACAAAACTCTTCCTTATCGCCCACGCAAACACCACCTTTCAACATATAGTATACCCCCCTATCCTATAATGTCAACTCAGGAGGGGAAATTTATTCTGTTTTAGTATGTCCTTGTCCAACCTTAAAAGCGCAGATTTTTACCCTCCCGGCGGAGATATTTTTCCAATTGACGGTAGCCCGGGCAGCGCGACTCCACCAGTTGCCAGAACCTGGCTGAATGATTAAGTTCCTGCAGGTGCGCCAGCTCGTGCACAATGATATAATCAAGGACCTCAGGCGCGGCCAGCAGCAGACGCCAGTTGAAATTCAGGTTTTTTAGGGCGGAGCAGCTGCCCCAGCGGGTTTTTTGGTCTTTTACTTTTACACTATGGTAGGTAAAGCCAAACAACTGCCGGTTGATCTCCGCCACCCTGGCCGGTATCAGAGATGAAGCGTACCGCCGGTACCACGCTACCAAAATCCGTTTGATTTCTCGCTGCCGTACCTGCCCAACCAAAAATGCCGGCACATTTACCCGGAACACATCATCCTCAAGGATCACCGCTATGCGGTTTGCAGCAACCTCAATAATCTGCAGAGTACAGTTTTTCCCCAGGAGGGGCAGAGTTTCCCCGCTGGCATACTGCCGCGAGGGAACAAGGCCCGTTTCCTTGCTTACCTGTTCTATGGCTTTGAATATCCAATCTTTCTTCTCCCTGATGGCCTCCTCTACCCGCTGCACCGGAAAGCCAGCAGGCGCTGAGACAGCCATGGTTGCGTCAGACAAAATCCTGAACCTGATATGCTTGTTTCTCCTGCTGCTGTACAAATAATATTCCAACAGCCTGCCGTCAAGCATGATACCGCGTTTCTGTCCTGGTATACCCCCGTTGCTCATATTGACGACTCCTTGACCGAAATTACAAGAAATGCGCGCTTCGTTTTTCCTCAGCGCGCAGTGCCCGTGTTCGATATACTCGGCAAAAGTTGCCGAGTATATACTTTCCTGAGGTAGGACATCATTCCCAATGTTTAGCCCGTCCGGACCTGCCGGACGGGCTTCTTAGGTTTCAGTGTTCCCGGAGATGTTGACCTGGCGGCGCAGCCTCTGCCAAAATTCCAAAGCAAATTTGTCGTTATCCGCCAAAAGTTCACGGGCGGTACGGGTATAAAGTTTTGCCGGGAAGTGCCGGATTTTGTGCATGAAGATTTCTTCCCCACTCGTGCCGGACTGGTTCTGGCCGGAATATATGGGCCGCGTCTCTGCGCCGCACACCACAAACAGTCGTGCCAGGCCGATGGCGCCGGTGAAATCCAGCTTGTCGGCATCAAAGACAATCCTGGCCTCAATCGACTCGGGCTCTCCCATTTCCAGCGAATGTACCGCGATGCAGTGCCTAACAGCGCTGACCACACCTTCGGGGTAGCCGTACTTCTCCAGAATCGTTACAGCCAGGCTGGCGCTGCTGGAGGCATGGGTTTTCTCCAAGGGGGATTCTCTGCCAATATCATGCAGTAGGGCTGCCAGCTCAATGACCTCAAGATTTCCCCCTTCCCGCGCCGCAATATACATAGCTGTGTCCCGTACGCGAACGGCATGAGAAAAATCGTGGCCTGGGTCTTTACGGCTGTAGAAGCCGCGAACTGCTGAAAGAATACTGTCAAGCGACAAAGAATTTACACCTCCCGTTAAGAAATCAGGAGTCAGGAGTCAGAATTCTGACTGAAGATTTAGACAAATTTGTTTAAGTGGAAGACGGCGCCGGATAAAACACGCCGCACGGTGCGGTCGTTCTTGTCTTCAATCTCAGCCCGGCGCGGCACAGGCTCGAACATGTATGGATTGTCCAGAAATTGTTCAGGCAGGGTAACCCTGGCTTCTTGCTCCCATTCAGCCCGCCAATCAGGAGGGATTTCCTCCGGCAATTCCCTGCCGCTCAATTCCGACCACAACAAGGCCCATACCCGGGGTACCACCCGGTACCAATCATACCCGCCGCCCCCAAGGGCAACCAGCCTGCCGCCGCACAACCTGTGAGCCAGCTTATGCAGCAGCCTGAACGCAACGTCGTAGCTCCGGGTGGTACAGCACAAGTGGGTAAGGGGATCCAGGATATGACCGTCACACCCGTTTTGGGTGATGATGATATCAGGCCTGAAAGACTCAACCAGGGCGGGTACCACCGCGCCGAAAGACTTAATCCATGAATCATCCTCAGTAAAGGCATCCAGCGGGATATTGGCGCTGTAGCCATAACCCTCGCCTATTCCCCGCTCTTCCTCAAAACCGGTGCCCGGAAACAAATAACGTCCTGTTTCATGCACAGATATGGTCAGGACATTGGAATCGCTGTAAAAAGCCGTCTGCACCCCGTCGCCATGGTGTGCATCGATATCTATGTAAGCGACCCGGGCATGGTACCGCTCCTTGAGATAGGAAATGGCCGCCACGGCGTCATTATAAATGCAAAAACCCGAAGCCTTGTCCCGCATGGCATGGTGCAGGCCGCCGCCCAAATTCAAGGCATGTTCCAGTTTGCCTTCCATCACCAGTTTTGCGGCGAGCAAAGTTCCGCCCAGCACCAGGGAGGAGGCTTCGTGCATATGCGGAAAAACAGGGGTATCTTCCGAACCCAGGCCGTGCTCCAGGTCAATCTCCGTACCGGTTGCGCTCAAGCGTTCCACCGTGTCAATGTAACCTGAACTGTGGGCCAGGAGCAGATCCTGCCTGCCAGCTGCTTTTGGTTCAAAAAGATCTTCTTTGTGCAGGATGCCGGACTTGCGCAGCAGGTCCAGTGTCAGCGCCAGACGTTTGGAGTTAAAAGGGTGTTCCGGGCCAAAACTATACTCTTCATAGGCCTGGCTGTAGATGAACCCTACCTTTCTACTCATCACTAACCTCCGGTAACCACAGGCCAAAGAATCCTATAGCCGGCCCCCTCAATCTCGCTGGCGATCCTGCTGATGTTAAGCGCCTGGAGCCGCAGTACGAGACATTTGCGTCCATCATCTCGCGGGGGACACAAGATGATGCTGGAAATGTTCACAGCGTGATTCTTGACGATTTGAGTGATCTCCGCCAGAACCCCCGGCTTGTCAGGTATATCCAATTCCAGGTAACTTCCCGGAGCAAGTATCCCAAGCATGTTTACCAAGTGGGCCAGGACATCTGTTTCAGACACTATTCCCACCACCCGTCCAACCGAAACAACGGGCAAACAGCCGATTTTATTGTCGTGCATAAGTTTAACTGCTTCGTCAAAAAAATCCAGGGGATGCACTGTGATCACCTGGGTCTGCATGATTTTACGGACGGGAGTGGTTTTAATTATGTCCTGTTCGCAGTTTTCCAGGCAGGAAGGGCATGCTTCCCTCAGATCCCGGTCAGAAACTATGCCAACCAGTTTTTCAGCTTCAACCACCGGCAAATGCCTGATCTGCTTCTGACGGGTAAGCTCTAAAGCATCATAGATCGAGACATCAGGTCCAACCGTATACACCGGAGAATGCATCAGTTTTTCTACCAGCATCCTACAGCCCCCTAACTCTTTTTCTTGCGGAACAACAGCTTTTCAAAAGCCTCTGTTGCCTCAGCGCTCACTGTGCTGCCCACCCTGACCATAAGCATATTGGCAGGATGAGCCGAGATTTCCTGCTCATCAGTGTCCCGTTTAACCATCCCGACACTCTCCATCAACCTGGACATAACATTCTGGTATTCCCAGACAGTGAGGCCGGTTCCGTCAAGATCCCAGTGCCAATAATACTCGGTAGAGATCACAATATACTTTTCCATCACCGGATCGGCAAACGCCAGCTGCATCATTTCCCTGCCTAGCCGGATATTGCGGTAGCCGGGGGCAACCTCGATGGCTCCCAATTCCAGAATCTCGCTTATGCCGGCTCTGCCCCAACGCTCAAATTCACCCGGCGGATGGAACGTAATATAGCCGATTATTGTTTCGCCCTGGCAGGCACAAACTACCCAGCTGTCTTCCAGACCGGCTATTTCCACCAGAGCCTCTTTTTGCCTCCAGGCAGGGCGGAAGGCTCTAAGGCCCTCGTCAATCCCCAAACCGCTGATCTTTTCACTGAGAGTTGGCCCTTCAACACTGATCCGTCCTTTGGCAGTGTCCAGGAGCTGAATTGTACTGGAACGGGTAGAAGCATAGGCAGAAGTCACAGGTGTCACCTCGGCAGTGAATTCTGGTTCACAAGCGTAATTTTCCACATCGGAGAACAATTCTCCTTCCGCCTTCCTTTCATTTATCATTTATTCTCTGAGGTCCTTTTAAAGAAACCCTCCGGGGAACGGAGGTTTCTTCTAAATATCATACTTTTTAAGTTTATTATACAGAGTAGCCAACGAAATATTCAGAATCTGCGCCGCTTTCTTTTTGCCCTCAAGATTATCCCCGTAGCGGGCCAGAGCCGCCCGCAGCAGGATCTCCTCCATGCGTTTCATGGGCATGATGTCATAGGCCTGCATCAGCCCGCCGCTCACGTGCGAAAGGTATTCCGCCAGGTGCTTGTGGGTCAGCTGTGCCTCATTGGCGGAGAGCATCGCCCTCTCTACCACGTGTTCCAGTTCCCTCACATTGCCGGGCCAATCATACCCCATAAGTATTTGCAGAGCCTGTGGGCTTACTCCCTTGATACTCTTTCCTAATTTCCGGTTAAACCGTGTCATCAGATAATTGACAAATAAGGGTATGTCCTCGCGGCGCTGCCGCAGAGCAGGGACACCCAGTTCCTGATTGTTCAGGCGGTAGAACAACTCTTCCCGGAACTTGCCATCCCGTACCATGGAGCGCAAATCCCGGTTGGAAGACGCGATTATTCTTACATCAGCCCTGATAGGCTGGGAACCGCCTACCCGGAAAAATTCCCAATGTTCCAGCACGCGCAGCAGTTTATCCTGAATAAAGAGATTCAGGTTGGCTACTTCATCCAGGAACAAGCTGCCGCCGTTGGCAAGCTCAAGCCGCCCGATGTGAGTCCGGATAGCTCCTGGATAGGCGCCCTTCTCATGCCCGAACAGTTCATCTTCCATCAAGCTTTCAGGGATGCCGTTACAGTTCAGTTTGATAAACGGTTTCTCCCGCCGGCGGCTTGCCTGGTGAATGGCATGGGCATAGAGTTCCTTGCCCGTACCGCTCTCGCCCAGAATCAACACCGGGTTGTCGGTCTTGGCCGCTTTGCGGGCCGTTTCCACCGCTGTCCTGGTAGCCTTGCTGGTGCCGATGATGCTGTCAAAAGTGAACTTTGCCCCTGCCACCTGCTGCAGACGGGCATACAAGTTTTCTATCAGGGTGTGGCTCTGCCCCAGCTCCTCCTGCAGGCGCGCGATCTGGGTAAGCGGCTGCCAGGTCATAACACCGCCCGCCATATGCCCGTTCACAAACAGGGGGACAGCGCTGGCGATAACCTCCAATCCCTGCACTTCCGCCCTCTGGTTGAAGACGGGTTGCTGTGAAACCAGCACCTGAACCAATGGGGTATGGGGTGCAGCCTCAAATACGTTCTTGCCCAGCCAGTCATTGGCGTTGATGCCGGTAAAGCGGGTGAAAGACTGATTTACATAAACCACGTTTCCCCTGTTATCGGTCACCTCCATCCCTTCCTGGAGAGATTCCATCACAGGTTGGAAATATCCAAGGTCAAATTCCATGGTTTCTGTCGAGTTCGGTTCCTCTGCTCCAACAAATCCAATCCTAACGCTCTTCAAGGCCTGCACCCCGCCTCTTCTCTTATTTCTCTTTAAGAATATTCTAACAATTATTATAAAATAAGGCAATTGCAAAAAATTAAAAAGGTTAA
>JAJZPO010000025.1 GCA_021811155.1 Bacillota bacterium
AGAGGCGTTAAGAAGTTTTGCATGTTGAAGTTTGCCGCGGCATCAGATAACAAAGTATTCCCAACACTTGCCAAGATGAAAGCGGTTGGGACGCGTCGGGAATACTTGATACGTTATCTGCAATGCCTAGGCCAATAATTTGTTTGTGCATGAAACATTTGTAGCGGGGGCTTCATTGGTGAGTATTTTAGGTTCTCAAAAGGGAGAGTGAGGTATAATGAGAATTGGCATTTTGACTTGTTCTTCGGCAACCCAGGACTTAGGTTGTTCCTCGGTAAGTTGTTTACATGATTTAAGGAAAAGAAAGGGTGCATTTGACAAATATCCTGCCGATGAGAAGATAGATCTTATTGGAATTATTAATTGCTCAGGTTGTCCAACTTTAGCAGGGCCGGAAAAGTTATTGAGTCGGATTCGAGCATTAGTAGAATTTAGAATTGATGCCATTCACTTTTCATATTGTATAGATGCATTGTGTCCATATAAGGGTAAGTATAAGAAATTGTTGGAGGAATATTTTCCCGGCATTGAAATTGTAATAGGTACTCATGAGGCTCATGTGACTCACGAACAGTTTCGAGAGGATGTCAAGGGACTATTTTGCCAGTCAAAACGAACGATGGTAGACTTAATAAAGGGACAATAATTTACCATTAAAATAATGGGTTTGCATCGGAACGGGAAAGTGTTTGGGCGGGATTTGCCGGCACAGCAGATAACAAGGCATTCACGACACTTGTAAAGATGAATGCGGTTAGGACGCATCGTGAATGCCTAAAAAGAGAGCATTTAACTGCTATAAGAGTTGTGGCTTTGTCATTACGAAGGAATTTCCAAAGAGACAATTTTCAGATGGCTCATATCAAGGTATATACGAGATGGCAGTAAACAGGAATCCCTAAGTAATGAGATTGTTTATGCTAGCTCATCGCCACTTCAGATAACAGCGTATTCCCAACACTTGGCCATGATGGCTGCGATCAAGACGCGTCGTGAATACGCGGAACGTTAGTACGCCAAGATGCTTGGTTCTTCTTACAAGGTGAAAGTCCTTGTTGGGTAAGGCCTAACCAGCCACCCATATCGAGCGATGTGCCGAAACTGGTAACAGTTAAGCAAAGTGTACACAGAGAACCATATAGGCCATAGGGGGGACCGTAACCCCCGAAGCAAATTCAGCCCCGTTAATTGGTGTTCGGAACCGGACGAAGAGCAGGTGACCATGTGTTTAACGTCACAGAAGTCGATACAAAGGAATCACTAGAGGTGAGATTCCTGAGGACCTGTCGGGGTCAGAGAACGTGGCATGTATGGAGAGAAGTATCAGGAACTTGGGAGACCCTGTAGGTTCCGGTAACTGCCGGTAAGCCTGACCAATCGAAGGGGAAATGGAGGTGGGTCCATGGAAACCATCCTGTTAGAATTGCTGGTCTTAACGTTTGTCATCCACCTAATTGATACGCTTTCCTACTCGGTTAGGCTGAACTCAGTAAAAAGTGGACAGTTTGCCTTGCCGTTTTCTCTGTTTAATCTATTCGTACTTGTTTCCCGGACAGCCAATACGTTCCAGGCTCCTTTAATTGGGGGGATAATTGGGGCCAGCATTTCCCGGGGAATTGACCCAATTGACGACCTGCGCAAGGTTATTTTTGCTGCCACGATTGGAACATTGTTTGGAATTCTTCTAATTCCCACGTTTCTCAAGGTATTTGAGATTGCAGTAAAACGTCTGGAAACCACTGGATCGGTTCCTTTCCTAGTTGTGGAAGCACTTCAGGTCAACAACATCAAGCGAATGGTGAAAAGCGCCACCAGACCCAGTAAGACGATGTTGCTGCGTCTTAGGTATCGGGAAATCCCAAAGAGATTGCTTATCATTAATGCATTGGTAACAGGGATCTATACAATAGGGGTTCTTGCTGCCAATTATTCTGCGCTACTGGTAACTGAACAGCACAGACTTGCGGCTGCCGGTTCATCGGGCCTGATCAATGGGCTTGCTACCATTTTGCTAACACTGTTCATAGATCCGAAGTCCGCAATAATTACAGATCAGGCGTTAAGGGGAAACAGACCGTACGGAGACGTCAAGGCCCTGGTGGTACTACTCATCACCACAAAACTACTTGGCACTCTGCTTGGACAGGTGTTGTTCTTACCGGCTGCAAAATTGATAGCCAGTTTTTACGGGTCGTGACATGGTGCATCTTATTGTTTTTGGGCTATCCAAGTGTCCGTTTTGTTCGTACAATAGAAGGCAACTATGCTCCGGATCGCTGGTTTAGAATTTAGGAGGTTTTTATGCTAGGTACTGTCAACTTTGGTTTGTTCGTAATCTCAGGCATTCTTCTAAATATTACCCCGGGATCAGATACTATGTACATATTGGGTAAGAGTATCTCATTAGGAAGACGGGCCGGGATAGTTTCGGTACTGGGAATTTCTTCTGGTGCAGTAATCCACACAATTCTGGCAGCGCTTGGATTGTCAATTATTTTGGCCAAGTCGGCAATGGCCTTTAATATCGTCAAATATGCCGGAGCCATTTATCTAATTTACATGGGGGTTAGGGCCATAATATCCAAGCAGGGCCAAAACAAGTTGGATACCTCTGTGGAGGAGACCAGCCTGGCTAAAGTATATATACAGGGTCTGTTAACAAACCTTTTGAATCCGAAAGTCGCGCTATTCTTTCTTACGTTCTTGCCACAATTTGTTGATCCATACACTCAATACGGAGCCATATCATTCTTATTTCTAGGTGCCACATTTCTTACAACAGGGACTGTTTGGTGTTTGCTGCTTGCTATTTTTGCCTCCATGGCTACAGATACACATAGAAACAGCAATAAGGCATCGGCCTTGCTCAACAAATTCGCGGGTCTGATCTACATGCTCCTCGGATTAAACCTGATTCGTTCCAGGGCATGAAAATGCAAGGCGTTTCCTAACAACGTCATCCATGCAACCCGCCAAGATAAAAGTGCTGATTTGGGAGGTAATTTCATGGGATCTGGGGTAATCGCATTTGGCGAGAGAATCGAATTGATTCTAGGCGACATAACTACAATTAAGGCAGATGCAATAGTTAATGCTGCCAACAATAGCCTTCTAGGTGGCGGCGGCGTTGATGGGGCAATACACCGAGTGGGTGGAAAGGCGATTCTGGAAGAATGTATCCAAATCCGCAACAGGCAAGGGGGATGTGAAACCGGCGAAGCAGTAATCACGACTGCTGGAAATCTGCCTGCAAAGTATGTTATTCATACGGTAGGTCCGGTTTGGAACGGAGGGAAAAACGGAGAGGAAGAGAGGCTACGCAACTGTTACAAGAATTCACTTCATCTGGCTAAAGAAAATGGCGCAAAAAACGTTGCCTTTCCGAATATCAGTACGGGGGTTTACAGATTTCCGAAAGACTTAGCTGCAAGAATTGCGATTGAAGAGGTAACGAACTTCTGCAAACAAAATGAGGACATCGAAAAGGTCGTATTTGCTTGTTTTAACCGGGAGAACTACGACATCTATCTCAGATTGCTAGAAAAACAGTAGTTTGGGAAAAACTGTACAGAATTCCACACGTGATTCATACAATTTGTCAAGTTTGATGTGCAATTGGATTAACTCGGTGGCAATTAGCCTAAGAGTTAAAGCCAGTGTTTACGGGTTTCGACTAACCACCTCTTCGCTCACAGACAAATCCTGCGTGTAGATTATAATCTTATCCATACCTTCCGCACTGGTAGGCGGCTGCAGGGATTTATGAAGTGCTTTTATCACCGGTACAGGGACTTTACGATCTCTTCTGGCGTTATGATGAAGTGCGACCTCTACTGGACAATTTACCCAATGTACGGTGACCTTTGCTCCCAAGTTTTTGGCCAAACTGACATATTTCCTGCGCCTTTCAACTGTGAGGTTAGTAGCATCGAAAATCACATCACTTTTCGAGGCAAGCATATATTGTATAATGCTGTCGGCCACCTCGAAAACCAGTTTATCGTGTCTAACTTCGGATTCATCATTCCACAAGAATTTTCGAATGGAGTCAGTAGAGACCACAAATCCCTGAAAACTTTGGGCTAGGGTGGATTTTCCGCTTCCGGGAATACCACATAGCATATGGAACTGCATAGGCCCTCCAAGCTAGGCTAACTTTTCAGCATTATGGTGTGTAAACAATGGATGGAGTAAACGTTTTGCCTGCAAAAAGCAGCGCAGTTCCAAATCGCCTCAACGGAACGGAAACAAATAACACAACGGAAGCGGGTATTTTTCGTGGATTATATTAGCCTCGAGACGGAGAGATTAGCGCTCAAGGTTTTGGACGGTTCATTTGCGCCAATGTTATTGGATTTTTTCACACGTAATAAGGACTTCCTCACACCGTGGGAATCCATTAAAGAAAACGGATTTTACTCCCTGGATTTTCAAAGGGAGCAGCTGACAAATGAATTGCAGAAGATGGGTGATGATCGGCTATTTAAGGTTTGGCTTTTCGAGAAGGCAGATACGGGTTTTGACAAGCCAATCGGTTCGGTTGCACTAAATGAGATTGTCCGAGGTTGTTTTCATTCCTGTTTTCTTGGTTACAGAATGGACGAGTACAAAAGGAACCAAGGTTATATGACGGAAGCTGTCGGAGCGGTAATTGATTACGGGTTCAACAAATTGGCCTTACATCGGATTGAGGCAAATATCATGCCTCACAATAAAGCGTCTCTCAGGGTTGTGGAGAAACTTGGCTTTAACAGCGAAGGGCTAGCCAAGAAATACTTGAAGATAAACGGACGGTGGGAAGATCACATTCACATGGTACTGCGGAATGAATTGATGGAATAAGGGATTTATCTGAGGCGTTGCTCCACCATCGCTAGACTGATGCTTGCACTGTTATCCCGGTTTGTGGTTAAATCGGAGTTTTCGAACTGGTTTCCAACCACCGTGCCAACAGCAACTTTTCGAATATTTAGCTTCGAGGGACCTGAAACCTCTTCAAGTTCAAAACCTGCCGTTGTTTTGCTCCAGGTTACTTTATACAGGACAGATGAGATTTTGACAAAGTCGCTTTCAAAGACCTCTACACCGTTAACGTCTGCCAAACCGGTCCACTGAAGCAGTTCAAATTTTCCTATGGGTTCCCAGGATCGACGTGGCACGCTAACTGCAAACGGGGCCAGACTCTGTACATCAAAACTTATCGCCTGCGGTTTTAACATTTGCTGTTTGACCTTATCCCAAACCCTAAATTTCAGCTCTTTCAAGACGAGGAAACCCCCTTTTAAACTGCGTAAAGCTTTATTAGAAAGTTACGCAGGAAGGAGGGATATTGAGAGGGTCTGAACACTTGTATCTTTTTCCATTGGGAAAAATGACTGATGTATATTGTTGCGGTAAAGGTATAATCTCTAATTTCGGAGGAGTTGGCTATGGTGGAAAAGTCGCAGGAACATGCCGGCCAGGTAGAAGTACGGGGTTTACTCTTTCTGAAAAAAATATTTGAGGAACGTAACTTGTCCTTCCCACATTACGTGACACTGGAGCAGCCATGCTCAGCCAGGGAGTTCGCTGAGTTTTTGGAACTGCCGCTGGACAAGATCGAAGCCGTTTTTGTCAACGGCAAGGCCCACTCGTTGGAGGATGGATGGGTCAACCCTGGCGACCGGGTGACCTTTCTTTCCCCAGGCACTCCTGGACCTCACCGTTTTTTGTTGGGGATTGCCCGGATGCCGGACGAAAAATAGGTGTTGCCGCGGAGAGGATTTGTATCAAAGAAAGGGGCTGCAGTTGTGGCAATTGACGAAAAATTGAAAAAGCAATTGGAGTTTATCATAGAGATTGACAAGCTGAAACAGGTATTCAGGCAAAGCTTTCTTACGTGTGAACCGCGGCATGAGAATGATGCTGAGCATTCCTGGCACCTGGCGGTAATGGCCATCTTGCTGGCCGAGCACGCAGAGGGGAATGTTGATGTGTCAAAAGTGATCAAAATGGTTTTGATCCATGATATTATTGAGATCGATGCTGGAGACACTTACTGCTACGACGATGTTGCAGGTCTGGACAAAGCTGAGCGGGAACAAAAGGCTGCAGTCCGCTTATTTCACATCTTGCCCTCAAGTCAGGCAGAGGAACTCAACAACCTCTGGCAGGAGTTTGAGGAACGGCAGACCCCTGAGGCGCGCTTTGCTGCTGCCCTGGACCGGCTGCAGCCCTTACTGCTCAATTACCTGACCGAAGGCAAGTCTTGGCAAGCTCACGGCATCAACAGTGAACAGGTGCTTAAACGCAATAGGCATATTGGGGACAGTTCGCCGGCTTTGTGGGCATATGCCGAAGGAATTATCGAGGATGCGGTAGCTAAGGGTTACTTGGCAAGGTAAGGCTCGGCCCCAGTCAATTCCATGACGGGATGGGCAAAGAAGCCTCCTAGTCTCGCAAGCACTGTGTTCGTCCGCCCAGGGAACTGGTTTGACAAATTTCGCGAAGTTACCTTATTATGGAGATAGAAAGAGCAGGAGGGGATAAGATTGGCGACTATTACCCCAGAGATGAAAGAGATGGTAGCAAATTTCCAATGCTTATCCTGCTGGAATACCCGCCAGGCTTTTTCCTTCCCGGTTAATTTTCAGAAAGGCAGAGGGTGGCTTAATGGAAAATAAGTGGAAGGTTCTGGATACCAGGACAGAGTTTGAATCCCCCTTTATGAGCTTGATAGCTGACCATTGCACCCATCGGGAGAAGGACCTGGAGCATACGTTTTACCGCCTTAAGTTTAAGGACTGGGTAAATATTGTGCCAATAACCACTGACGGTCAGGTGGTTATGGTGCGCCAGCACCGCTGGGGCATAGGAGGAGAGACTCTGGAGATTCCCGGCGGCACCCTGGACTCCTTTGATGAAGAGCCTTTGGCCGCGGTGCGAAGGGAGCTGGCGGAGGAAACAGGCTATGACAGCGAAGAGATAATCTACCTGGGCAAAGTAGAAGTAAATCCCGCCATCCAGGATAACTTCTGCCATTTTTTTCTGGCCTTGGGAGCAACCAGACGAGGGGAACAGGAATTGGATTCTACTGAAGATATTAGCTTGCAGCTTGTTTCCCTTAAAGAAATAATCTCCATGATAAGCAGTGGCAAGATCCGTCATTCCCTGGCTATCCAAAGCCTCCTGTATGCGTTGCTGGGCCTGGGGGAGACTGGGAACTGGCCAAAACTGGAGCGTTAACCGGTGTACAGAAAAACTATTGCTAGGAATACAGCCCAATTCGCTGGAATGGGGCTGCCGGCTTTCCCGGGAGGTCCTTGCTAAGATGCCGGAAGCGCTGGAAATGGTGCTCCGCCAGTTGGGTGAGTGGGGCAAGCCAATCCCCCATCTCGAAGGAGCTGAAGCGAGTCCGCTGCCGGCATTCAGTGTACCGCATTGGACATGGTGATTACCATGCTGATTTCGCCGGAGTTTTTTGCCTGTTCATAAAGTTGTTTGATACCTGCCCATACCTGCTCATCAGTGCCGTGGATGTGGGTGCTTAAAGAGCCCACCTTATACTCGATGTTTTGCCCGGTCAGGCTCTGGATAGCGTTGTTAATCACCTGGTTGGGGTTATTGGTCTTCTGTGGGTAGAGAGAAACTTCGGCACATAACATCTGGGAAGCCTCCTTTGACAAATTGTTTGCATTAGTTAGGTTTCCCCCGGTTTCGGCGAAATTATTTGCTGCAATTTTTACCCGGAAATTGCAGTCCTGTTTTCGTGACCCGGCTCCAGGAGCAATAAAATATAGTGAGGGTTTGACCGCTTGACCCGTTAAAACATGTCTAGTACAATGAAGCGGTGGCAAGACTAAGGCTTAAGAGGTGACCCGAAATGTCTAATCCCGGCCCCATTGGAGTTTTCGATTCCGGTGTGGGCGGTTTGTCCATTTTAAAAGAAGTTCGCAAACTGCTGCCCAATGAAGACTTGCTGTATTTTGCCGATTCGGCTTACTGCCCTTACGGAGGCAGGCCAACCGAATTCATCCGGGAGAGAAGTCTGGCTATCGGCAGGTTTTTGAAGGCTCAGGGAGCCAAGGCCCTGGTGGTGGCGTGCAACACAGCGTCTGCGGCAGGGCTGGATACCCTGAGGCAGGAACTCCAGCTGCCTGTAGTTGGGGTGGAGCCGGCGGTTAAGCCTGCAGCGGCTCTAAGTAAAAAAGGTAAAGTCGGGGTGTTGGCCACCGGCGTTACTTTGGCGAGCGAACGCTTTAACTCCTTGCTGGACCGGTTTTGCGATGGTGTGGAAGTGATTACTCAACCTTGTCCCGGACTGGTAGAGGTAATTGAAGAGGGCCGTTTTGCCGATGCCCGGCCGCTGTTGGAACGCTACCTGACCCCGCTCTTGCGCCAGGGGTCCACCAGTGTGGTTTTGGGCTGCACCCATTACCCGTTTCTTAGGCCTCTGGTTGAGGAAATGGCAGGCCCAGGAGTATCTGTCATCGACTCTGGCGAGGCGGTTGCCCGCCAGGTGGCCAGGCTCCTGTCTCTCTCATCCCTGGAAAATCCCGGCAGGAACATGGGGACGGAGGTATTTTACACCAGCGGGGACGCGGAGGCTGTGGGCAAGGTCATTGGCCTGCTGTGGGCAAGTCCGGCTGCCCCAGTGGCTGGTATCGACCTGCCCGCTTGAAATCTTTTACTTCAGGCCGCTAATTTCTGGCTAATTCCCCTTGACAACGGGCTGTAAAAAGTATACAATTAATTTCGCAATACGAATTATTTATCGCGGGGTGGAGCAGTGGTAGCTCGTCGGGCTCATAACCCGAAGGTCGTGGGTTCAAATCCCACCTCCGCAACCAAGCAATCTCACTGAGGTTTGGGCCCCCCGAACCTCGTTTTTTTGTGCCGGGTCCTGATGGAGGACCCTTTTTTGTTTGGGTTTAATGCTCTTGTTTTTGTATTGGGCCGGCAGTTCCGGCTTCCTCTGGAACAGGAATTCTTCTCATGGGTGTTGAACTTATCCAAGGTACTATCTTTGTCAACGGAGCTTGTGCGAATGAAAGTGTTTGTGGGACCGGTGGGTTCAGGCAAGACCTCCAGGCTTCTGGATGTCTACCACAGCCTGATCCATCATGGAGGAAAAACGGAAGAAATCCTCGTTCTGGCGGTCAATGCCGCCTCTGTTTCCGATTGGCGGAGGAGGATTGACCTGCCTGTCGGCGGCAACTTGAACATCTTTACTTATTTTGGCCTGGCCCAACGGGAAGTAATCAC
Organism: Bacillota bacterium; assembly: GCA_021811155.1. GTDB lineage: Bacteria > Bacillota > Desulfitobacteriia > Desulfitobacteriales > JAJXUE01 > JAJZPO01. The sequence goes on from JAJZPO010000025.1 coordinate 9,244, forward strand.
ACACTGGCCGAAGCTCGATGCCCTGCTGCAAGAGGGCGGCAAGTGTCCGGAGCCGGTCTTTATGACGACAGAAACCGCTCATTACCTCATGGGCTTGCTGGTGGACAGATACCGGTCCGAAGGGTACTTTCCTGCCGTCCGGGCCACATCGCAGCAGATAGCCATCCAACTCATAGATAATTTGAACCAGGCCGCCATCAACGGGCTCAGCCTGCGGGAGACGGGCCTCAGGCTGGGTACGCTGGCTGGAGATGACCGCGACAAAGCCAGAGCTTTTCGCGATGCCCTGGAATTGATGCAGCTTTTTCGGCGCAACTGCCTGGTGTCCCGCTGCCTGGATTACTCTTTGACCATAGAGCTGTTCAATACCCGCTTGCTGCCTGACCCAGCCTATGTTGAGTCAATTGGCTTGAAGTGGAAATATTTGCTGGCAGACAACCTGGAAGAGACTGTTCCGGCAGCGCAGGATCTGACTTTGAGGCTGATGGACACGGTACAAAAAGCCTATTTGGCGTACTGCCCCCAAGGGGGGTATGCTAGCTTTTTTGGCGCAGACACTGCCGGGGCGGCAGAGCGCATAGTTGCCCGCTGCCAGGTGGAAGAACTCACAAATTCTTTTTCCAGCACGCCTGAGATTTCAGCTTATGCCTTGGCCTTGGCGCAACGGATCAGGGGGAGGGAAGCGGCGGAAGCGGGTAAGACTAATCTCATAAATGGGCAGGTAGATACCCAACTGCGCGGTGAGATGTTGACTGAAACCGGCAAGCGGATCCTGGAGTTGATAGCCCAGGGTGTGGCGCCGGGGGACATCGCCGTGCTGGCGCCTGCGGTAGACAAGGTGATGGAGTTTAGCCTCGGCCGCTGCCTGGCCCAGAAAGGGGTCCCCCTGGTGAACCTGACCAGGGGCAAGCGCCTGCTGGATCAGCCCTTTGCACAGGCATTGATCAACCTGGCTCTTCTGGTTTATCCCGGATGGCGGCTGGAAGTGAACTTTTCGGGCCTGGTTCAGACCTTGAGTCTTCTGCTCAAACTGGACCCGGTGCGCAGCTCCTTGCTGGCAGAAAGCATTTTCCGGCACAAGTTGGAGCTGCCGGACCCTTCAGGCCTGCGCACGCGCTTGGGCTTTTATAACACAGAGCAATACCAGCTGCTGAAAAATTGGCTGGAACAGCGCCGGCAGGAAAAACCCGGGCTGGATGTCCTGTTTCAACTGGCGTTTGGCGAGCTTTTAGCTCCGCTTCTGCCGGGGGAGTATGACCTTCTGGCCTGCCGCCAGGTGATTGATTCCGTAAGCAAGTTTTACAAAGTAATGGGGCGGTATCCTGTCAGTGGAGAGTATGACCTGGACAGGGGCTTTCTGCACATGGTCCTGCGTGGGACTTTGGCGGCTGAGACCCTGTTCCGCCCGCCGGACAATACGGGCAAAGTAATCCTGGCAACTCCCTACACGTTTTTACTCTCACCTTACATAAAACCGGTGAAATACCAGTTCTGGCTGGATGTGGCCGGGGAGCAGTGGCTGAGGGGGAATGCCAAGGAACTGACCAATCCTCATGTCCTGTCCCGGCATTGGGACAGGACATGGGATGACCGGAAAGACCAGGAGATACGCCTAAACAGGCTTGCAGGCATGGTACAGGGACTGTTAGGCAAATGCGCTGCGGGGCTGTATACCGCCTCCAGTTTCCTGAGCAGCCGCGGTTACGAACAGGACGGTCAACTGGCCCAGTGGCTGGAGGAGCAAGGGGTGAGCCGGAATGATTAGCCTTAGGCCAGGCCAGGAGGAAGTGGCTGCATACAGGGGAGGCCTCTTGGCTGTACCGGCGGTTCCGGGGGCAGGGAAAACCACGGTCCTCGCTCACCTGGCCTCGGAACTTATTGCCGAAGAAAGAACAAAACCCGGAAAAATCCTGATCGTGACTGCGATGAATTCTGCGGTGGCAAATTTTCGCTCCCGCATTGCCGCCTGCCTGGAAGAAAGGGGAATGGCCCGCAACAAGGGCTATGAGGTCAAAACCCTGCACTCCCTGGCCATGGCCATTCTGAAAGAAAAGCCTGAGTTTCTGCTGATTAATGAAGGGTTCCAGGTTCTGGACGAGGCGGCCCAAACTGAAATCGTACGGGATGTGTCTGCGCGCTGGCTGAGTGCTGACCCTAAGCGCTGGCAGACCCCATTGAAACGGAACCGTGAAGGAAGCTGGCAGCAGCGGGCCCTGGGAAGCTGGCATGAGAGAGACCTGCCACAGTTCTTCAAGCAAGCCTTAAACTATATCAAGACCAGGGGCATAGACCCTGCCGGTGCAGGAGAACTCCTAAAACGCTTGGATGCTGGTTCTTACCTGGCATGGTCCCTGGAAATCTATCTGGAATATGCCGCGGTGCTGCGGGCGCAGGGCTTGCTTGACTTTGATGACCTCATTGCCCAGGCGGTGCGCCTCTTGCAGGAGGACGAGGGGGTATTAGGTCGCCTGCAGCAGCGCTGGACCTATATTTTCGAGGACGAGGCCCAGGACTCCAACCCTCTGCAGGAGAAGATTTTGCACCTCCTGGCCAGCGGCAGGGGCAACATGGTGCGCGTAGGGGATTCAAACCAGGCCATATTGGGAACTTTCACCGCGGCCGAACCGGAGATTTTCCGCAGCTTTTGCGGCCGGGAAGATGTGCGGCTGCAGGAGATTCTCTGCTCCAGCCGCAGCACCCGCCAGGTCATCGACCTGGCAAATTACCTGGTGCAGTGGACCGGGAGGGACCACCCGGAGTTGAAGTGCCGCACGGCGCTGGAACAGCAGTATATCCACCCGGTGGCTGAGGGCGACCCTTACCCCAACCCGGAAGTTTCCGGTTATACCCTGGCTGTGAAAAGGTACCGCAGCAGGGACGAGGAGGTATCGGGTATAGCCCGGCTGGCCTGGCGTCAGGTCGAAAAAAACCCGGATTATACCCTGGCCATTTTGGTGCCCACCCGGATGATGCAGCAGGAAATCTCTGAAAAGCTGCGGAAATTGGGGGCGGCGTTTGAGGAAGTTGGGAAAGCCGGCGAAAACAGGACTGGCACAGTATTTGACATAAAAACTGTGCTGGACTACCTGGCCCAACCCCATAAAGTGGAGTACCTGATGCCGCTGTTCGAGCAGGTGCTCCTGGCAGGTGTGACGGAGGAAAGTACCAAGAGCCTGGCCCAACTTTTTGAACGCTATAAGCTGGAGGAAGTGCTTTATCCCGTAGGAGGAGTTTTTCCCTGGCTCGACCTGCCTGATGAATTTTGGCAAGAGGATGTATACGCCAGCTTTGTCGCCGCCCTGGCCCGCCTCAGGGAATGGCTTCAGGCCAGCGTGAGCCTGCCGCCGGATGACCTGGTGCTTCTCCTGGCGGAGGATTTGGGCTTGGCAGAAGAGCAGATGGAAATTGCCAACAACCTTGCCCTGCTGATTCGGCAGCGGGTGGGGGAAAACCCGGCCTGGAAGCTGATTGACATTGCCCGCGACCTGCCGCGAATCGAAGACTCCCTGAAGCACTTTGCCCGGGTTGTTTATGATCAAAGGGGTTTTACGCCCCGGTCGGGCGTCATTACCCTGCTTACAGCCCATAAGGCGAAGGGCCTGGAATGGGATACGGTGTTCGTGCCCGGGGTTACGAGCGGAGAATACCCAGCCGGCACGAATGATAAATTTCGCAGTGACCTGTGGTACTTGCAAGAGGATAAGCGGAATCCTCTGGCATTAATGAAGGCGGAATTGGACTTTGCGCTGGGCAGATCCCCTGCTGCAGACCCGGTTGAAACGGCTAAGCTGGCAGAGATTTCCGAACGGCTGCGGCTCTTGTATGTGGCTCTAACCAGGGCCAGAAAAAACCTCTTGCTGAGCTATCACGATCTGGATGCCTATGACAGGAAGCAGGGCCCGGCGCAGGCTCTGCTGGCCCTGCAAAACTTTATGGCAGGGGAGGCCTCTAAACATGGACAGCAGGCTTAACGAACTGTTTTTCAGCCAGTCCGCGCTGGGAGCGTTCCTCAACTGCCAGCTTAAGTTCCGCCGCCGCTATCTGGACGGACTGTTCTGGCCCGGAAGCTGGGCTCTGGACGCCGCCGGCAGGGAGGCCCTGGAGCACGGACGCTTGTTCCACCTTCTGGCCCAGCGCTATTTCAGCAGCGGAGAGGAAAAAGATTATGGCCTGGTCCCGCTGCAGGACTGGTTCAGGCTTCTGAGGGAGTTCCGTTCCAATGACCCCTCCCTGGTTTTTCAGCCGGAGCAGGAGCTGCGGCTGAACAGCAGGGGGATGAAACTGATGGCCAAGTTTGACCTGCTGGCCTTTGCCCCTGACGGCAGAGTCCTGGTCTATGACTGGAAGACCAGCGATTCCGTGCCGAAACAAGAGTACTGCCGCAAGCATCTGCAGACTCTTGTCTACCGCTACGTGGTTTGCGCTGCAGGGGAAGCCTGTTCACCCTACGGCAAGGTTGAGCCGGAAGCGGTGAGCATGCTTTACTGGAACCCCCGGCACCCGGGGACACCGGTTGTGCTGCCTTATTCGCGCCGGCAATTCACCCAGGACGAAGAGTACCTGCGGAAGCTGGTTGGGGAAATTGTTACGCGTAATCCGGCTGAATTTTTCGCTACAACCGATGTCAAACGCTGCCGGCACTGTGAATATGCTGCGGTTTGCCTGGGTGAGCGGGCAGCCGAGGTGGACGTGGAAGAGGATGAAGACGATCTCAGCCTGGACTGGGACAGTATAGACGAAATCGCGCCGCTGTAACGGCGTTGGTCAATCCAGCGGCTTTGCAGGCAAAGCCTTAGAGCGGATGAAATATCTTTTCCAAGCAGGTTTTCCGTTAATCTGTGCACTGGTTGGCAGAGGTGATGTCATTTTGGATTTGGCGGTAAATGATTTGGCCAGGGAGATTCTGGCCAAGCGGGGAATCAGCGGGGAGGATGAGGTGCGGGCTTTTCTAGACCCGGCTTGTTATACGCCCACCCGCCCCTGGGAACTGCCCGGCATGAGGGAAACAGTTGAATTGGTGCTCGAGGCAGTTGGCAGAGGTGAGAAAATCTGCGTCTATGGGGATTACGACGCTGATGGGGTTACCTCAACCGCCCTGCTGGTTTCCTTGCTGCGCCGCCTGGGGGCGGATGTGCAGTACCATGTGCCGGACCGGTTCCACGAGGGGTACGGAATGAACTCGGGAGTGGTACGGGAACTTGCTTCGAGCAGGGTAGGGCTGATCTTGACCTGTGACTGCGGCATTTCCAATCTGCAGGAAGTGGCCCTGGCCAAAGAATTGGGGTTGAAGGTCCTGATTACTGACCATCACCTCCTGCCGCCTGAGCTTCCCGCGGCGGATGCTATAGTCAATCCCCAGTTCCTGCCCCCGGGGCACCGGGCCAGACAGCTGTCCGGGGCAGGGGTGGCTTATATGCTGGCCAGTGCCGTGCTGGAACGGACGGGGCGGGCAGGGGAAGAGAGAGAATTCCTGGACCTGACCGCCCTGTCGATTGTGGCCGATGTTGTTCCACTACTGGGGGAAAACCGCTACCTGCTGCAATTGGGCTTGAAATCCCTGCGCAGGTGCTCCAGGCCAGGCCTCAAGGCTTTGTGCGCTGCGGCCGGGATTATCCCTGATGAGCTGAGCGAAGAAGACATAGCTTTCCAACTTGCGCCCAGACTGAATTCCGCCGGCAGGATTGCTTCCGCCGGCCTGGGCCTGGAACTCCTCCTGGCGGCGGACAGCAGTCAGGAGGGGGAACTGGCGGCGGAATTGGACAGGCTCAACCAGCAGCGTAAAGCCCTAGGGGATGACATGCTGCGCGAGGCCCAGGGGATGTTGAGCCAAACCTATGGCGCAAAACCTATTGTGCTTTACCAGCCTCACTGGCACCATGGGGTAATGGGGATTGTCGCCGGGCGGCTGGCCGAGCTGTACCAGGTACCTGCTTTGCTGATGAGTTTGAAGGAAGACGGTGTTACGGTTACGGGATCAGCCCGCTCAGCAGCTGGGGTACATGTTTTTAATGTGCTCAAGGGGTGCGGCCGGTATCTGGACAGGTTTGGCGGGCACGCCGGCGCCGCAGGTTTTTCCCTGGTGCGCGGGCAGCTGGAGCTCTTTGTCAAAGCCATAGAGCGAGAGCTGAGCCTGGCCCTCGAGAACCGGGTAGAAGCAGGGGAAGCAGAATACGATGTGGAAACAGGCCTGGCAGCAGTGGATCAGGCTACTTGGCGCGAGCTGCAGTGTTTGGCACCCTTCGGCGAGGGAAACCCGAAACCGCGCTTTCACACCCCTGACGTGGAAATCCTGTCACAACGCGCCATGGCGGAAGAAAAACATCTGCGCCTGGTGCTGCGGCAGGGAGAGGCAGTCCACCAGGCAGTGTGGTGGTGGGCCGGGGGACGTCAGTTGGCGAGAACTTGCCATGTTACCTATAACCTAAACATGAACCGGTGGCAGGGGCGGGAAAACCTGCAGCTGGAAATTCTGCAGCTCGCTGAACCGGATGCGGTACTGGCTGAACAGCCTCTGGCCCTGGAACTGGCGGACCTGCGCAACTGGCAGGCCATGGGCAGGGAACTGCCTGAGTTTCACAGCGCTGCCTGGTACTGGGAAGGCGGCGCGGGCAGGCCCGCATTGCCAGGCAAGGACCGCTACACCCTGCCCAGGGCTGAGACCCTGGTAATGTTGTCCCTGCCGCCCGGGATCCGGGTATGGCAGGAAGCCCTGGCCCTCACGGGAGCAGGGAAGGTGGTCCTGGCATACGGGCAGAAAGAGGGCATGTCCCTGCGGGATTTTTTGCAGCAGCTGGCAGGCCTGATTAAGCATGCTGTTTCCAGACAGGGTGGGGTGGTTGACATCAAATACCTGGCAGTCGCGACCGGCCAGCTGGAAATAACCGCAGCAGCGGGACTATCCGCTTTGAGGGACCGGGGGTTGATAAATTTTGAGTATATGGACAGGGAGCGCATAGCTGTGAGCAAGGGAGAGGGAAAGCAAGGGCAGGATTCCGAGGCCGCAGAGCTCAGGCTAAAGAGCTTGCTGGCGGAAACCAGGGCTTTTCAGCGCTACCTGCTCACCGCCCCGTCGGAAGCCCTGGGCAGGCTCCTGCAAGACGCCACGCAGGCCTACGGACGGGTAGATGTGTTCTAGACCCAAGAAATCCTGTGGTCATAATCTTTGGCAATGGGCACGGGTGAAAACAGGCTTAACGTTATATACTAGGCATGTGCTGCCTTTGCGTCCAATTTTGGAGGTGTACGGTTTGAATACAGAACAGATTGCTGACATGGTGTTAAGAAAGGCCGGCTTGACGGATATGCCTGCGGATTCAGGCATATTGGTGCGGGGGGAAAACTTACGCAAGGTTTTCGCCGGTATCGACATGGCTACACCTGAACTTTTGCTGGCACGGGAGATGGGGGCTGACCTGGTGCTGAGCCACCATCCTCAGGCAGGTGCGCCCGAAGTGTTCTTTTATCAGGTCATGGAGCGCCAGATCGACAAGATGGTGGAGGCGGGCATCCCGGTCAACCGGGCGCAAAAAGCATTGCGGCAGCAGGCTGGCAAGGTGGAGAGGTCCAGCCACAGTGAAAACTATGACAGGGTCGCTTCTGCCGCCAGGGTAATGAACGTGCCTTACATGAACCTGCATGTGCCGGTTGACGTGATCGCCGAAGACTTCGTGCAGTCGAGGCTCGACCAGGCTTTGGCCGGCAAGCACCGGGCAACCTTGCTGGATGTGCTGGTTGTTCTGCAGGAGATTCCCGAGTATCAAAGAGCTCTGGCCAAGCCGGTCATCAGGGTTGGCGGAGAAAAAGATTATGCCGGCCGGGTGCTGGTGCTCATGGCCGGAGGGACCAATGGAGGAGAGCAGGTATTTAGGGCTTATTTTGAAGCCGGGATAGGGACCATTGTCTGTATGCATTTGCCGGAGGAGGTAAGAAAAGCAGTTTTGGATCAGAACATTGGCAATGTCATTGTAGCCGGCCACATGGCCAGTGATTCCATCGGCATGAACATTGTGTGCAGCGAACTGGAAGGACTGGGGTTGGAAGTTGTGCGGATGGGTGGAATAATTTAGGGGATAGAAACATGTGGTTGAACATTGTTCTGTTTTGGGGGTTTGCGCTTGGCATCATCGCCTTGTCCCGGCGCTTGGGCCGACCCTTGAGCGAGTATTACTGGGATCCCTTTATGGGCCTGGTGGGTCCTATGCCGGAGGTGCAGCGGCGGGTATTTTTTGCGCTGCGCCAGGCCGGCTACTGGCCTCTGGTGAATTACCGCCTTGACAGGTACAGACTTGATTTCTTGTTGGCAACTGAAAGCGAAACCTTGGGCATAGTCAGCGCAAACGCCAAGTTCGTACCCTGGAGGCTGCAAAGCCAGATGCAGGTAAAAGGCTGGCGGCTGATGTGGGTGGATTGGATGGAATCAGGCTTCGACCACGAGAACTGGATAATCCAACTGAGGCGAAACTTCCCGCCTCATAAGTGAGCCTTCTCCCGCTCTGGATGGGGCAAAAAAAATAGGCTTAAAACCGGAGAACAGGTTTTAAGCCTGGGGTTCTGTTTCTATGTGCCTGATTAAGAGCGGAGTGTTTTGATTCTACTTGGTCACCGGGCCCTGCCAGGCTTCCATCCCGCCGGCCACGCTGGACACTTTCTTATAGCCCTTTTCCAACAGGAACTGGGCTGCCTGCTGGCTGGTGCTGCCCGAGTAGCAAACCAAAACGATTTTGTCATCCGGTTTTAGCTGCTGGTATTTCTCTTGAAAGCTGGAAAAAGGGAGATTGATTGCCCCGGCTATGTGGCCGCGCTGGTAGGTGTCTGCCTCCCTGATATCCACCAGGGTAAACTTTTCACTGGAATTGAGCATCTTCTGCAAGTCTGAAGCCTTAACGGTCTCAAAGCTGTAGCTGCTCATACAGCCGCTGAGTGCCAGTGCCAGGACCAGGAGCACAAAGAATAAAGAAACTCGGCGTATGTTTTTCATAAGTCCCTCCCCTAGATGATAGCTCTGATTTTGAGAACATAAATAATTACCCCTATGTTCACCACGGTGGAAAACCAAAGCAGGACTTTTTGGAACTTGCTTACCCTATGAGCTTTGTACTGGGCGTAGTGGGCATAGCCGAGAACTAGAACACTGCCTGCCAGAATGTAGTACTGGTATTTGGCGAAGAATGCCAGGGCTGAAATGGTCGAAGCCGCAGACAACCCGAGTCCGCTCAAACTGAGCGGCACCAACAGCAAAGGAGCTGTTCAACTGGCGCAGGCAAAGGTGGAGGCTAGCAACGACAGGACATTGGCAATTTTGTTCTTTTTGGCGCTGCGTTCTGACAGAACCTGTTTGGCGCTGAACTCCAAAGGTTGCTTCATGATATACCCCCCCTACGTACGTGGCAGATTTAACTAAATGTAGTTTACTATAAGGGTTTGTCCGCGTCAATTAATTCGCATAAAGTTCACATAAATATCACGGGTTAATCACAAGCATGCTGTAACCTGATAAATGTCAACTGATGCCTCGTAAAATATCATCTGCTTAAGTTTTTGGTTGCTTGACTGCATCCCGGTTTACCGCTATTCTATTTAGTGAAACTCCCTAAACCTTGAATAATTATTTTTTTCACTAGCGGACCAGGTTGGTGTGGTTTGCGGGAAATGTCCAGCAGGCAAAGCGAACGGATTTTTTCTATCGGTCAAGGGAGGTGATTATTTCATGGCTAACAAATTTAAAAAGGTCACCAAACAGGGATCTGCCAGAAAGCGCCAGGACGACACAACCCTGCGCACAGTCCTCGGGTTGGCTGCAGTGGCAATTGTGGCGCTGATAGTATTTTTTGTTTATGACAGCGGCAGTTCCCAGCCGCCTTCCTCCCAGGCTCCAGCCCAGCAGTCCCAGGATGTGGCAGCAAGACAGCAGGCCGTTCAGAGTGCCGAGCAGGCCGCCCAGGCCAATCCTGGCGATTTTAACTCCCAGGTGACACTGGGTAATGCGTATTATGATTTGGCGGGTGCCTACCGGGATGCAAAGGATGACGCCAACACCTCAGCCAATTTCGCTAAAGCAGTTACGGCTTACCAGAAAGCGCTGGCCATTAAGTTTGATATCGGAGCGCAAACCGACATGGCTACCGCTGCCTTCTACAGCAACCAGCCGGATGTGGCCGACGCCGGGTATAAAAAGGCCATCGCGCAGCAGCCTGATTACTGGAACGCCCGCCTCAACTATGGGATTTTCCTGGAAAATGCCAAGGGTGATAAGGCGGGAGCCAAAGAACAATTTCAATATGTAGTTAATAACTGCAAAGACTCAGCAACAGTCCAGAAAGCTCAGGGACTCTTGCAGAATGTACAATAAATTTGAGAATAACGCCCGTGACAAGGGCGTTATTCTTGTACCATGCCGGGGTTATCACGGCATTTTTTCCGGAAGTTTTTACTCACCGGCAGGAGTATTGCTGCTTTGGGCGAATAATCCTAGCAAAATTCAATTGTCAAATGGGAGGACCATACGTTATGGCCAGGATAGGTATTCTGACCTGTTGGAATGCGACGCAGGAATTGGACTGTGCTTCCGCTTCCTGTCTGCGCGACTTGCGCAAAAGGCTGGGAGAGTTTAACCGTTACCCCAAAGATGAAAAACTGGAGTTGATCGGCATCATCAGCTGCGCGGGCTGCCCGACTGTCGCGGCGCCGGAGAAAATCCTGCGCAAGGTCAGGGCCCTGGCTGAAATCGGTCTTGATTCCATCCATTTGACTTTTTGCATGGTAACACTCTGCCCCTTCCAGAAAAAGTACGTGGAAATCATTCAGGAGGCCTATCCCAATGTCAATGTGGTGTATGGAACGCACCAGGCCTATGTTTCCACGGAAACCTACCAGGAGGAAGTTAAGGAACTCCTCTGCGCCCCCCATAAGGCCATGACCGACGTGATCCTGGAACGCCCGAGACCAAAGCGAAGCTAAATCTTTTGCCTGGGTTTGAAAAGTAGTCCAATCTGGTGTAGAATTAAGGCTGAAAAATTGAACACGCTAATCTCCGAGCCCTAAGGTCTAAACCATTGCGGCATGACCTTCCGGCCGGTCCGGGTACAGGAGGAAACGACTGTGCCTCCACGTAATTTTTGGAAAGGAGATTGACAGCAGCGGGCAGTATCTGCGGCCTGCGCTTGTTTGCTTTTCCAAACACGCGCGGGCCATTAATTTTACCTCAGGAAAGTATATACTCGGCAACTTTTGCCGAGTATATCGAACACGGGCACTGAAATGCGCGCGCTGAGGAAAAACGAAGCGCGCATTTCTTGTTGCAAAGGGATTGGAGCAAACTGTATGAAAAAAGTTCGCACTGAAGATGCGGTCGGTTCTGTTCTCTGCCATGACATTACCAGAATTGTTCCTGGCGAGTTTAAGGGGGTACTTTTCAAAAAAGGGCACATAGTGAGGCCGGAGGACGTGCCGGAACTGTTGAAAGTCGGCAAAGAGCACCTCTACGTCTGGGAACAAAGGGAAGGGCTCCTGCACGAAAACGATGCTGCGTATCGCCTGGCCCAGGCCGTAGCCGGCCCTAACATCAAGTTCGGGGATGTGCATGAAGGGAGGATAAACCTCCAGGCCGCCGTGGGCGGGCTCCTGAAAGTGGACAGAAAACTTGTCAGCGAGATCAATTCCATTGAGCTGATTGTCTTGGCCACCCGGCATAATAACAGTTTGCTGCAGGAGGGAGATGTCCTGTCCGGGACCCGGGTGGTGCCGTTGGTGGTTGAAGAGGAGCGCGTCAGGGCTGTGGAAGAGATCTGCCGCGGCCGATCAGTGTTGGAGGTTAAACCGCTGCGCAAACTAAAAGTTGGGTTGGTCATCACCGGCAGTGAAGTGTTCCACGGACGGATAAAAGATGCCTTCGGACCTGTCTTGATTAACAAGTTTGAGACACTGGGTTCAGAAGTTGCCGGGAAGGTGTATGTGCCGGACGACTTGGAGCAGATTGCCGCAGCGGTAAAGTCCTGGTTGGAGCAGGGAGTGGACATGATTGCAGTCAGCGGCGGCATGTCCGTTGATCCCGATGACCTGACCCCTGGCGCAATCAAGGCTGCAGGTGCGGAAATCGTCGAGTATGGGGCCCCGGTGCTGCCCGGTTCCATGTTTTTGCTGGGATATTTTGGTCCGGTGCCGGTGGTGGGTTTGCCTGGTTGCGTGATGTACTCCAAAGCTACAGTTTTCGACTTGTTGCTTCCTCGCATCCTGGCAGGAGAACGCATCACCAGGGAGGATTTTGTAGAGCTGGGTTACGGGGGACTTTGTCTTGGCTGCTCCGAGTGCAAGTACCCGGTTTGTCCTTTTGGCAAAGCGTAAAGATGAAAGGTAGATAAGGTTTCATATATGCTCGAAATGATTGAACTTGAACAGGCGCAAGAACTTATCCTGGCCCTGACAGGCAGGACATCTCCGGAAGAAGTGGCCCTAGTGCAGAGCAGGGGCAGAGTACTGGCTGAGACAGTGTATAGCGTTCTGGATGTCCCTCCTTTTGACCGTTCACCCTTGGACGGTTATGCCGTGCGGGGTGAAGATACCCTTACCGGCCTTCCCGCTGCCCTCAGGCTGGTGGGAGAAATCCCTGCCGGCAGCAGTTTTGCCGCAACCGTTGGACCCGGGACGGCAGTACGGATATTAACCGGTTCACCCATACCGGCGGGGGCAAACGCAGTAATTAGACAGGAAGATACGCAGGAAGAAAACGGCGTGGTGCAAATTTTCCGGCCGGTCCGGCCCGGCGCCGATATCAGCCGGCGGGGCGAAGATTTGCGCCAGGGAGAAGAATTGTTTACGCCTGGCAGGGTCCTTACTCCCGCTGAAATTGGCATTCTGGCTTCCCAGGGCATCAGACGGATAAAAGTCTTCAGCCGGCCGCGCGTGGCCCTGGCCAGCACGGGAGATGAGCTGAAGGACGTTGGCCAGCCCCTGGCCCCGGGCCAGATTTATAACAGCAACTTCTACACCCTGGCAGCCATGATTGAGGCCTGGGGCGGACAAACCTTGCCTCTGGGACTGGTGCAAGACCGGGTGTCGGACCTGGCCGAAGTCATGCGTGAAGGACTGGCCTCTGCCGATTTGGTTGTCACAACCGGGGGGGCCTCGGTGGGCACCTACGATGTTACCGCCAGGGCTATGGAACGGGCCGGGGTGGAGGTAAAATTCTGGCGCGCTGCCTTTAAGCCTGGCACCCCTGTGATCTGCGGGTACAAAGGGGATAAGCTGGTCCTTGGTTTGTCAGGCAATCCGGCTGCCGCCATGATCAGCGCTGCTCTTCTGCTGGGTCCGGGCGTACGCAAAATGGCGGGCTTCCAGGGTTTCCACCCGAAACGGGTCCTGGCGACAAGCAAGGATGAATTCGCCAAGTCCAGCGGGACCAGACGTTTCATTCGGGCCAAAGTGGTACGGGAAGAGTCGGGTTGGAGCGCCAGTTTCCCGTCTTCGCAACAACCAGGCATTCTGAAGTCCATGCTTGGCACCAATGCTTTGGTGGATCTGGCAGCGGGAAGCACCCTTAAAGCCGGACAGGCGTGCAATGTCTTTTTATTGGAGGAATGGATTTGACACCGGTTATTTCAGTTGTGGGTAAGTCTAACGTAGGGAAAACAACCCTGTTGGAAAAACTGCTGCGTGAACTCAAATGGCGGGGCATTAAAGTTGCCACTGTTAAGCACGATGTGCACGGCTTCGATCTTGATGTGCCAGGGAAGGATACCTGGCGCCACGCCCAAGCCGGATCCGATGTGGTTGTCATCTCTTCGCCTGACAAGCTGGCCATGATCAGCCGGGTGGAGGAGGAACTCAGCCTTGATGAGATTTGTGCCCGCATCAGCGGTGTGGATCTCATCATCACCGAAGGGTACAAGCGGGAGAACAAGCCCAAGATTGAAGTGTTCCGGCGCGGGGTTTACGAGGAGCTGCTCTCGTCGCCTGATGAACTGATCGCCATAGCCAGCGATGTCAAGTTTGACCTGAGGGTTCCCTGTTACGGTCTGGATGATGCAGCAGGGCTTGTTGACCGGATTGAGGAATTATTTTTAAGAGGCTAGCGGGGGAGAGGCGTGGACGGAATTAGCGGGGTTATCCTGGCAGGCGGCCGCAGTTCCAGGATGGGGCAGAACAAAGCTTTGCTGGAGCTGGGGGAAAAAACCATCATTGAAGGCCAGATACTGGAGTTGGGCAAAGCCTTCGCGCCGCTGATTGTGGTCAGCAACCAGCCTGAACTTTACAGCGGCCTGGGGGCGCAGGTGGTCCAGGACCAGTACCCGGGCTACGGTCCCCTGGCCGGAATTCACGCCGGCCTGAAGTCTGCTCCAGGGGACGGAGCCTTCATCATTCCATGTGACATGCCTTTTATTACTGCGGAACTGGGGCTTGAACTCCTGGCCCAGTTTGAGGGCTCAGACGGGGTGGTGCTGTCCAATCAGGGCAAGCTCGAGCCTCTTTGCGCCGTGTACCACAAAAGGTGCCTGCCGGTAATCGAAAAGTTTTTGCAGGAAAAGCATCTTAAAATCATTGATTTCTACCCGTTTGTGAACATGCGGGTACTCAGCGTGGAAGAACTGTCTTTGCCGCGGTCTGCCGCTGAGCAGTTGCTTAACATCAACACGCCGGCTGAACTGCAGCAGGCAAGGAGGATTTTTGACGACTGCTGAATTCTGCATGCATCAAACGCAATACCGACTGCTTATGGATGGGGAAACCCGTCCTTTTTTGTGTTATTGGGAGGAATATTGATTCAACGTGTCAAAATTTATCAAACAAAGTGGGTAAAGGAATCCGGAAGGAGAGAACGATTTTGCCGGTAAAAATAGTGCATGCTGCTGATTTCCACCTGGAAAGCTCCTTTTCAGGCTTGAGCGGCGCGATGGCGGAACTGAGGCGGGAGGAACTGAAGCGGACTTTTCTGCGGATTATGGACCTGGCAGAGAAGGAGGAGGCTCAAGTACTGCTCCTGGCGGGGGATTTGTTTGAGCACGGTCGTGCCGGCAGGGAACTGATGCACTTTTTCAACCAGGCATTCAGTAAAATGCAGGCGAAAGTTTTCATCGCTCCAGGGAACCACGATCCCGGCTTGACCAACTCGCCTTACTGGTCATACCAATGGTCTGAGAATGTCCATATCTTCAGAGAAAAGTTCGAGGCGGTGCACCTGCCGGACTTGGAGTGTGTGGTTTACGGACTCGGCTTCACCCATTTTGCGGTGAAGGACCCTCTCCTGGCCAATTTCCGGGTAGCAGACAGAAAAATGCTTAACCTGGTGGTCCTGCACGGCGAGGATATCAGCACCCCTTTGGCGGCGCGCAGTTCAAACTACCTGCCGTTCAGCCTATCCGAACTGGCCCTGGCCGGGGCCGATTATTACGCTCTGGGGCACTACCACAGGCCCCGGGTAGTGTGGGAAGAGGGGGGCAGCATCAGGGCCTGCTATTCTGGCAGCCCGGAGCCGCTTGGCTATGACGAGGAAGGGGAACATGGGGTTTTTTGCGGCTTTGTAGGGAAGGAAGGCAACAAGGTCAGCTTTGTCAGGCTTAACAGCCGCTCCTACCGCACGGTACCCGTACCGTGCGGCGGGGAGGAGTTTTTAGAGCAGTTAGCGGACCTGGCTGTACAGCGTGTACCTGAGGCGGAGCGCAGGCAGGACTTTTTCCGCCTGATCTTCACCGGAGAGGTGGATCCTGCACTGGAATTTGACCGGGGTAAGCTTGAGGGAATCCTGGCCGCTCATTTTTTTTCCTGCCGGGTGGAAAATGCTGCAGCGCCCTGCCATGACTGGAGCAGTTATGATCAGAGAACTGCCCGGGGCATGTTCGCCGCCAAGCTGCAAGCTATGCTGGCGGAGGAGACTGACCCGGATGAGCAGGAGATTATCCGGCAAAGCCTGTATTACGGGCTTGACGCCTTGAACCTGGGGAAGGTGGTCGAACGATGAAGCTGGACCGCCTGGAGTTGACCGGGTTTGGCAAATTTGTTGATAAGGTGGTTGAACTGGGACCTGGCCTTAACCTGATTTACGGTCCCAACGAAAGCGGCAAGTCCACCCTGCAGAACTTTGTGCGGGGAATGCTCTTCGGCTTCAAAAAGAGCGGGAACCGCCGCAGTTATGATGAGGCCCTGCAGCGTTTCCAGCCCTGGCTGGCGGACAAGTATCAGGGCGTAATGGAATACACGCTTGGGGACAGGACTTACCGGATCGAACGCAACTTCACGCCTGAGGGTGAACGGGTACGGGTCCTGGACGGGGCCACCTGGCAGGATATAACAGCAGATTTCCCCATGGACAGGCGGAAAGAGGTCTTATTCGCGGAAGAGCACCTGGGCATGAATCAGGTTGTCTTCGACAACACGGTTTGTGTGCGGCAGCTGCAGTCCAGAAGCTCTGACCAACTGGCAGGGGAAATCCGGGCCAAGCTGGTGAACCTGGTTTCCGCGGGGGAGGAAGACATTTCCTTGCAGCAGGCCCTCAAGGTCCTGGATGAGGAACTGAGAAAGTTGGGCCAGAGCGAGCGCGCAGGCAAAACTGCCCTGGGGCTGGCTGCAGCAAAAGTAGAAGAATTGGAGCGGGCCCGTCAGGCTGCGTTGGAAGTCTACGGTGAAATCCGCGCGGCGGAGGAGAACTGCCGGGTATTGCAGGATGATTTGCTGGAACTGGAGCAAGTGCGTCAACACCTGCTGCGGCAGGATGCGGCGGCTGAGGCCGGGGAGATCAAGGGGACACTGGCCCGGGTTGGGGCCTATGACCGGAAAATTGCCGCAGCCGTTTCAGCCCTGAAAGACGGGTACAGGGAGGTTCCCCTGGCGGAAAAGGATAACCTGCTTCTGGCCCTGGAACGGCAGAGTATGGCTGGAGCACGGGAACAGGAACTGGCGGAGAAGGCCGGGATCCTGGCTAATAAGCTGGAACATGAGAGGCAGATACTGGCGAACTTCGAGCTGTTTGCTGCTTTTGACCAGGAGAGCGTAGTGGCGGTGGAAAACAGCTTTACCAGACTGGATGAAGCCGCTCAGCAGGCGGAGATGCTGGAACAAAAGAGGGCGGAACTGGTTAATCTACGGCGGGTGGGCGATGAGCAGTTTGCTGCTCTGGCCGGCTGCGACCGGCTTGGCCAGGCTGGGGAAGCCGAGGTGGACCGCCTGGAAGAGGAAATCAATACTCTCACCCTGCAGAGATGGCCCTACGAGAGCGAACGCTTGAAACTCAATGCGGCAAACCTGGCTGAGCGGCTCAAGCTGAAAACCGTCTATGCAGTCCTGAGCCTGGCCCTGGGAACCCTTCTGGGTATAGTCTTGGGAATAACTGTCCACTGGAGCCTGGGATTTCTCTCCCTGGCTGGGGTTCTTTTCGCCCTGGCGCTTTGGCCCGGAATCGGGCAGGATAAGCGTAAGCTTAAGGACGTGCGCCGCAGACTGGAAGAGGCGGGCAGAGGGGAAGAGGCCAGCGGGCAGGAGTTGAAAGAGAAGAAGGAACGTCTCCAGGCCCTGTTGGCTGAAGCGGGCGTGGCAAGCGCCCGCGAATTAAAAGAAAAAATGCGCCAGCTCGCTTTGGCGAAACACAGCCGCCAAACCGTGCTCCTGGAGCTGGTAGAGGTGGAAAACAACCTGGACAAGCTGCGCCAAAGGGTGCAGCACGAGGCCAGGGAACTGGCAGGCCGTTTCCTGGCGCCGGCGGGAATTGTCACCCCCGGGCAAAGGGTCAGCCGGGAAGACATTGAACATTTCCGGGGCGGTGTAAACACGTATCTTGAGCTAAAGGCCAGGCAACGTGACTTGTGGCGGCAGGAAGAGAGCTTGGCCGGGGAAAGGGAAAAGGTTAAGGCCGAGCTGGAGACTGTCAGTTCCACGGTCCAGCGGATTTTGGGCGCTGCAGGCGTAACTGCTCCTGCTGAGTTCCTGGCTGCTTATGAGTCCAATCTGCACCTGGCCGAGCTGGAAAAATCCCTGGCAGGACTAAAACTGGCCCGGGCTGAGGTCTTGGGGTCTCAAAGTGTTGCGCTCTTGGAGGACAAACTTGCCAGGCTTGAGATGGCACTGGGACAGGAAGCTGAACCCGAGGTGAGAAAGCGTGAGGAAATCAAAGAGGAATTGCGCTCGATAGAAGAGAAAATACAGGAGACCAAAGAATTAATTGCCAACTTGCAGGGCATAATCGAAACCAGACTGCAAGGTGTGAACAACCTGGCGAATATCGAAGCAGAACTCCTGGAGGCCTGGGGCCTCAAAGAACAGGTGATCAGACGGAAAAAAGCGCTGGAACTGGCGCATAGGACCATTCTCCAGGTTTCGCAGGAAGTGCAGCGGGAGTTTGCTCCGCTGGTTAACAGCCATATTGCCAACACTATCAGCCTGGTGACTGGAGGCCGTTATGTGTCAGGCAGGGTGGACCATGATCTCAACCTGAAGGTTGTGGTACCTGAGACCGGTGAGGTGAAGGATGTTGGCCAGCTCAGCATGGGTACAGTGGACCAGTTTTACTTTGCCTTGCGCCTGGCCCTGATGGAACTAATCGGCGCCAAATTTCCCATGATCTTGGACGAACCCTTTGCCCAATACGACGACAGGCGGCTTGAGACCGCGCTCCGGGTAGTGCTGGAACTGGCCTCAAAGCACCAGGCGCTCTTATTCAGCTGCCACCGGCGGGAATTGGAGACCTTAGCCCGGATTGCCCCGGACCAATACACAGTAATAAATCTTTAGGCGCACACATTCAGGAGGTTGAAGCATGGAATTTACCCATTTTGATGAAACAGGCCGGGCCAAAATGGTTGACGTGACAGAAAAGAGCGAAACCGTGCGGGTGGCAGTGGCCAGGGGTTATGTCGAGATGAGGCCGGAGACTTTAGAGCTGATAGCCCTGGGCAAACTTGCCAAAGGAGACGTCCTGGCTGTAGCCCAGGTGGCCGGGATTATGGGCGCCAAACAGACACCCGCCCTAATCCCTATGTGCCATCCCCTGCTCCTGACTGGGGTAAAAATGGATTTAAGCCTGAATAAGGACGAGTCCAGGGTGGAAATTGAAGCCAGGGTGAAAACCACCGGGAAGACCGGTGTAGAGATGGAAGCCTTGACAGCTGTGGCCGTTGCCGGCTTGACCGTGTATGACATGTGCAAAGCCGTGGACAAAGATATGGTAATTGGCGAGATCCGTTTGATGGAAAAGCTGGGCGGCAAGAGCGGACACTACATACGGGAACATGGATTCTAAGGGTTAGGAAAATTGAACGAGGGGTGGAAGGATGAAAAAGATATTGGGTTTGGTTGCTTCGCAGCGCAAACTGGCTAACGGAGAGATCTTGATCAAAGAGGCCGCAGCAGCCTGCGGCGAGGAATATGAATTGGAATTGGTCCGGCTGGCTGACTTGAACCTGCAGCCTTGCCGCGGCTGTTACACCTGTCTGGCCCCGGGCAAACTATGCCCCGTGGGTGATGACCTCTATTTCATCGCGGACAGGATGAAGGAAGCAGATGCAGTGATTCTGGCCGCGCCCTGTTACGCCCTGGGGCCTGCGGCGCTGACCAAAATGCTGGGAGACAGGATCATTGCTCTGGCCCAGCGTCTTGATGACTTTTGGGGTAAACCCGCTTTGGTAATAGCCACCGCAGGTATCAAAGGCTGGGAAGGCTATACCCTGACAGCCATGACCACCGTGATGCGGTTTATGGGTTTTCAGGTCAAAGACAGCCGCATGTTCATCGGAGCCCTGCCAGGAGAAGCGGTACTGGGAGAGGGCTATGCGGACAGGGCCAGACAAATGGGGCAGGCGTTGTTCGGCAAAGCCCGCCAGGCTTCTGCGGGCGAGTGTCCTACTTGCTGGTCCGAGATCTGGAAATTTCCTGAGCCGGACAAGGCGGTCTGCCCCATGTGCGGCCAGCAGGCATCCCTGGTGACAGGGGAAAGGGGCGTGGAATGGGTTTTTGCTGCTCCGGGCGTCCAGTTCAGCAAAGAGCACCTGGTTGACCATTTCCAGGGCTGGCTCAGGGGAAAAGTGCAGGAATTCATCGCCCGCCGCCGCGAACTGGGGGAGGTTAGAAACCGGTATAAGGGTGAGGATACATGGGTCCTGCCGGACAGGGATTGATGAGTTAAGAATAAAGCCTCTGGTCAACTTGGACCAGAGGCTTTTGCTTGTACCGCAGGAACAACCATGGCCTTGTGGGTAAGAAAGTTTTGGTTTTAATTTACAGTGACCGATTCGTTTGGGTTGAATACAAATGTAACTGGACCAATAGAGTGTTATCAGAGTTGCGCGTTTTCCATTATAACTAAAAAGGGGGCAGTCCAATGAGCTAGCCAAGGGGCGGGATGGACCATCAGGCGAAAAGACGCATGAAAGGCGGGAAAGACTTGAGCAAAGAGATGATCATGAAGGTTTTCCCGGGGGCTAATACTTCCCGGGGCTTCTATTCCCTGTACAATTACATAATCCCCCAGGATGCTACGCGTATTTTTGTTATCAAAGGCGGTCCAGGGGTGGGCAAATCTACATTCATGAAAAAGATTTGTGAAAATATGGTGAGCCGGGGCTTTAGGGCCGAGTGGCACTGCTGCTCATCAGACAACGGTTCCATCGACGGAGTGGTCTTTCCGGATTTGGGCATAGCCCTGATCGATGGCACAGCTCCTCACATTGTTGACCCGAAAAACCCGGGGGCGGTAGATGAAATAATCCACCTGGGGGACTTCTGGCATGAATCCCGGCTGCGGCAGTCAAAACAGGAGATCCTGGCCATAAACAGGCGGGTGGGCCGGCTTTTCAGCATCGCCTATTTTGCGCTGCAGGAAGCCATGGTGGCTATGAACGAATGGAAGTCATATACCACCGAGGCTCAAAACTGGCCGCGCGTGAACTCGCTGTTTGCCGACACCTGGGAAGAATTGATGGGGCAGGTCGAGCCGCGGCATGACCGAAGCCCGGTAGACCGCCACCTCTTTGCCTGGGCCATTTCACCCCAGGGCAAGGTCAATTTCATCGACAGCCTGCTGCAGGGCGTAAAGGCGCTGTACCTGGTGGAAGGCAGGCCCGGCAGCGGCAAATCCAGCTTCATTGCCAATTTTGGCGCCAGAGCCATGGAGCAGGGAGCAGATGTTGAATTCTACCACAACACTCTAAATCCGGACGATATTGACGGAGTTATCCTGCGCGGTCAAGGTATTGCCCTGTTTACAGCCGACGATCCGTTTGCCTGGACCCCTGACGGTTATCAGGGGTTTCTTAAGAGAATTGACCTGTCCGCAGAACTGGATTCCGATGTATTGAATTTGTATGCTCAGGAGATTAATGACGCTGAGGCAAGGTTCAACCAGCACATGGCAAGGGCAATTTCCCATATAGCCCAGGCCAAGGAAGCTCACGACCGGATGGAGACCTATTATGTCCCGGCCATGGACTTTACGGCCATTGAGCAAAAACGGCTGGAAATTGAACAGCGCATACTGGGTTATGCCGATGAGCTGGCGCAAGCCGCTTCTGCCTGGGGAGCCAGGGTATAGTTTGGTTGCAAGCAGCGAGCATTCACTTGATGCTCACTTTATACTCCCTCAGCCAGATATCCAACTGGATCAGATAGGCGAAAAGCTGAGGGCCGGTCATCAACTGGCCAAACCAAGGCCGGTCAAACACTTTGCCGCCTGCATCGGTCATGGCCAAGAGCGCCTTATGATTGATCAGGGGGCGAAGCGGAGAAGCGGGGTCGTGCAGGATTTCCCTTAGCCGGGTGCTGACGGCGGCGGTGTAGGCAGGGTTATGGGTTTTGGGGTAGGGGCTTTTCCGGCGGGCCAGGACAGTATCAGGCAGGATTCCCTTTAAGGCCCGGCGCAGGAGCCCTTTTTCCCGCTGGTCGCAGAACTTCATTGACCAGGGAATATTCCAGACGTACTCCACCAGGCGGTGGTCACAGAATGGCACCCGCACTTCCAGTCCGTCAGCCATGCTCATGCGGTCTTTGCGGTCTAATAAGGTTGTCATGAACCAGATCAGGTTCAGGTAAAACATCTGGCGCATTGATTTTTCCCGCGGCAAATCATCGGGGCACTCGGGTACTTCGTCCAGTGTTTCGCGGTAGCGCTGATCCAGGTACTCCCTGGGCCTGATAGCCTCGAGAACGTCCGGCGAGAATACGCCGGTCCTTTCCTCCAGCTGCCTTGACCAGGGAAAGGTGCCGGAGTTCAGGGCCTCTTCACTGCGGAACCAGGGGTAGCCGCCAAATATTTCATCGGCGCATTCCCCGGACAGGGCTACGGTGGCCTGCTGTTTGATTTCGCGGCAGAAGAGAAGAAGGGATGAATCTACGTCGGCCATACCAGGCAGGTCCCGCGCAATTACGGCATCTCCCAAGGCCTCCACCAACTGGGGGGTGTCGATGATAACTGTGTTATGCTCAGTACCGCAGGCCTCACTCATGAGCTTGGCCCAGGGGGCATCACTGTTGGGTTGGAATTCGCTGGCCTGAAAGTGTCGATCGTTGTCCTTGTAGTCGATGGAAAAGGTGCGCAGCGGGCCCAATCCCGCTTCGCTGTAGCTTTGGGCAGCCACTGCGGTGATGGCGCTTGAGTCCAGGCCGCCGGAGAGAAAGGTGCAGACCGGCACGTCAGATACGAGCTGGCGGGATACAGTGTCCAGGAACAGCTTCCTTACCTTGGACACTGTGGCATCCAAATCATCCTGATGGAGCCGGCTTTCCAGGTGCCAGTAGCGCTCCAGGCGAAGGTTTTCTTTGGTGAAGGTCAGGTAATACCCAGGGCGAACTTCCCTTATACCGCGAAACACACCGTGTCCGGGGGTGCGGGCGGGGCCCATAACCATGACTTCAGCCAAGCCGGTTACGTCAATTTCCGGTTTCACCAAGGGGTGGGCCAGGATGGCCTTCAACTCTGATGCAAACAGGAGAGCGCTTCCCTGCTGGGTATAGAAGAGGGGCTTAACCCCCATGCGGTCCCGGGCCAGGAACAGGCTTTGCTCAAACTCATCCCAGACAGCGAAGGCAAAGATGCCGTTAAACCTGTTCACACAGGCCCTGCCCCATGCCATATAGGCGGTCAGAAGTACTTCCGTGTCGGAGCGGCCCTGAAAAGCATAGCCTAAGTCCGCCAGCTCAGCGCGCAGCTCCGCCGTATTGTACAATTCTCCGTTGTAAACCAGAACATATGTATGCTCACCCTGCCTGCGGACCATGGGCTGACCTCCTCCAGCCGGGTCAACCACTATCAGCCGCCTGTGGCCCAGGGCCGCGTGGGTGGAGAGCCAACTTCCTGAAGCGTCCGGACCCCGGGGCGCCAGAGTCTGGGTCATCTCTTCCAACACCGGACCAGCTTGGAGCAGGTCTCGTTCCCAGTCGATCCAACCGGTTATGCCGCACATGGTTTTAGCTCCTCCTCAAACAAATTTATTTCTGGTTACGAAATAAATTATGTGACGCAAGATATTTCTGTTCCTGAAATAAACAAGAAATGTTTCAGGGACTTTGTCAACCACCAGGCTGACGAGTATTGGACCAACAGAAATTTGTCGACAATACAGGAATCCGGGCTATCATGGCGAACTTAATTGTTTTAGGGTAAGAGGAGAAAATATCTGGCTGTTATATAATACAGCCCATGACTCTTATCGATGAACTGAAGCTGGCACAACATGTATGAGGAGGGTTTTATTTGCACCAAATCAGGTGGCACGGAAGGGGAGGGCAAGGAGCTGTGACCGCTGCCAAGGTCTTCGGTTTGGCAGTGTCTCTATACGGTAACAACTATGCCCAGTCATTCCCGGCTTTTGGGGTGGAGCGCCGCGGAGCGCCGGTTCTGGCTTTCACCAAAATCGATACAGTTCCCATTCTGGACAGAAGCCAAGTCTATGAACCCAGTTTTGTAGTTGTACTTGACGCCGGTCTTTTGCAAAGCGTTGATGTGACAGCAGGCCTGCGGCCCGGCGGCAAACTGGTGATCAACAGCAGCGAAGCGCCGGCAGAATTACTGGCCCGGGAAGGCATCAAGGTTATCCCGGTCAACGCTACGCGAATCGCATTGGACATTTTGGGCAGGCCCATAACCAATACGGCCATGGTTGGGGCCCTTTGCGCCGCTGCCGGCCTGGCCGGGTTCAGCTCCATTGAAAAGGCGATTGCCGAGGTATTTCCTGCCAAAATCGCAGCCAAAAACATTGACGCTGCCAGGCGGGCTTATGATGAAGTGACAGCGCTGGAAAGAGGGGAGGGGTTGCTGCTGTGAACGAAAGATTTGAGGCTCCTGTTGCGCCCCATGTCAAGTCACCGCACCGCCAGGCTGCAACCGGGTCATGGCGAACCTTCCGGCCGGTGTTTGAAGGAGACAAATGCAACCTGTGCCTCCTGTGCTGGGTTTATTGCCCTGACGGTGTCATAAAACGGGGGGTAGACGGGCTCTGGGTGGATCTGGATTACTGCAAAGGGTGCGGCATTTGCGCCAAGGAGTGCAAGAGAGGCGCAATTACCATGGTAGAGGAGAGTCAGAATGGCTGAACGCAAATTCTTAAACGGAAACTACGCTCTGGCAGCGGCGGTCAAGCTGGCAGCGCCGGAGGTAATTGCCGCTTATCCGATTACGCCCCAGTCCTCCATTGTGGAAAAACTGGCGGAATTCGTCTCTAACGGTGAACTTGAGGCCGACTTCATTAAGGTGGAATCGGAACACTCGGCTTTGGCCGCTTGTTACGGCGCTGCCAGCACCGGCTGCCGTGTGTTTACGGCCACTTCCTCCCAGGGATTGGCCTACATGGCTGAAATGCTCCCCTATGTAAGCGGCAACAGGTTTCCGGTGGTAATGGCTGTAGCCAACCGTGGATTGGCGGCGCCCTGGACCATCTGGGGGGATCACCAGGACGCTGTTTCCATGCGGGACCATGGCTGGATTCAGCTCCACGTCGAAAACGCCCAGGAGGCGCTGGATACTTGCCTGCAGGCATATAAACTGGCGGAACACCCGGGGGTGCTGACCCCGGTAATGGTGTGCCTGGACGGTTTTGTCCTCTCCCACACCGAGGAACTGGTGGAAGTGCCCACGGCAGAAGAGGTGAAGGGCTTTTTGCCTCCCTATGAGCCCATGCACGCCGTTGATATGAATAATCCAACCACTTTTTGTATCGGGGCGGGTCCGGATGTGTTTACCGAATACAAATACAGTCAGCAGTTGGGCATGGAAGCGGCGCTGGAGCTAATACCGGAAATAGCGGCGGAATTTGCCGAGAAGTTTGGCCGCAACCATGGTGGCCTGATAGAATCCTACAGTTGTGAAGACGCGGAATATATACTGGTCAGTATGGGTTCTGTCACCGGCACTGCCCGGGTTGTCGCGGACCAGCTAAGGTCGGAAGGCGTCAAGGCAGGGATACTTAAACTGCGTGCTTTTAGACCCTTTCCGATTCAGGCCGTAAGCCAAGTCATTAAGCGTGCTAAGGGTATAGGCGTTCTGGACCGGGATTATTCCTATGGCAACGAGGGGGCTCTGGCCACCGAGGTCAAGGCGGCACTCTACGGGAGCGATGTCAGGCCCAGTGTGACAAACTTTATTGCCGGACTGGGCGGCAGGGACATTCTGCCCTCGGACATCAGGGAAATGTTTGCAGTCCTGGAGCGGTCCGTCTCTCAGCCTGGGTCAGTCAAACCGGTCAATTTCGTAGGGTTGAGGTGGCAGAGATGATCAATATCAGATCGGA
>JAJZPO010000026.1 GCA_021811155.1 Bacillota bacterium
CAACCAGTAGTGGTGTTGGGCACGCCAAAGATGTACAGGTTTGGCGGGTGTTCATTCGTCGCCTAGAATCTTGAAGCTCTCCATTTTAATGGAGAGTAGTTCACTCAATCTCGAAACCCCAGTCCCTTCCCCGCAAAATCGTTGCCGGCCATTGAGTATCTCTTGTCCCTGGATTCTCCCAAGTCGACAATTATTACCTCGCTGCCGATCTTTTTAACTGCTGGCCACGGAATCACCAGATAATCCCGCTCCCCGCCGAACAACCCCCCCAGGTAGCCCCGGTTTGGCAGGATCAAAGACTCGATCTGGCCGGTTTCAGGTGAAATTACCAGGTCCGTATCCCCCACCGAACCGAGTTTGGCCCCATCCGTCAGGTTGACTATTTCCTTGCCTACCAAGTCACTCATCAGCATCCCGCTAACCCCCTTAAATCAACCGCTTCTTAATGAACTTCTGCAACCTGATCAAGTAGGGTTGGACAAAAGCCAACAAGACCGACAATACCGCCAGCGGATCCAACCCGAACCCCCAAGCCTTGATTCTCTCCGGCAATTCCAGATTAATAAAGGAAGTAAATAGGCCCAGCGCCAGGTAAATTCCTCCTGCTATCCCCACCAATTGTACCAGTGCCCTGGAAAAGGGAGATGAAACAGGTTCGATGCTGCGCCGCATGTTCCAGAAAGCCCTTTCTTTGACCGCAAAATATCCCAATAGCACAAACGCCGGCAACACCAGCCAGGAACCGGTCATCCCAATCCCCTCCTCTAAATACCTATGCCAGCCGTACCCTTGCTATGCAAAGGGAGAATGCGGCAAAAAGCGGAAAGGAAAACATTAAGGGCTGTTGGCGCTTGCTTGCGCCAACAGCCCTGCAGTGATCCGGGTCGCCAAGGTCACGGATCAGGCTTAAGATCCGGTGGAGCCGAAAGCCCCGGCACCCCGCTCCGTGTCAGGCAGTTCATCCATCTCAATCAAACTGGCTTGAGCGATTTTGTTAAATACCAGCTGGGCGACGCGGTCACCCCGCCTGACCAGGAATGTCTCCTGGCCCAGATTGATCAGGATGACTTTTATTTCTCCCCGGTAATCTGCATCAATGGTACCTGGGCTGTTCAAGCATGTGATGCCGTGCTTCAAAGCCAGCCCGCTGCGAGGCCTTACTTGCCCCTCGTAGCCAGGCGGAATGCCCAGCCGCAGTCCGGTAGGAATCAGGCTTGTCTTTCCGGGCGCGATTTCCACCGCCTGATCAACCGCAGCCAGCAGATCCATGCCTGCCGCCATAGCAGACATGTAGCCTGGCAACGGCAAATCACTGCAGAGATTTACTGCTTCAACCCTAATCTTTTCTGTCACCAACTATCCCCCTATAAACCGGACCGGTTCACCAGCTGCGCAAAATCTACCCCCAGGGATCCGGGCCCGATGGTGGTCAGAGTCAGATATTTAGGGTCCAGCATCCGCTCAGCCAATTCTTTGACGTCCTGGACCTTGACCTGATTTATCTTGTCCACCACTTCGTCCAGGGAAATTATCCGGTCAAAACACAATTCAGTTTTTCCCAGCCTGCTCATCCTGCTGCTGACACTCTCCAGACTCAGGTACAGGCTGCCCTTAATTTGCGCCTTGGTCCTTTCCAATTCCTGTCCGGTGATTCCTTCTGATTTAAGTTTGGCCAGCTCGGCCAAAATGCAGTCAATTACTTCCTGGCTGTTGGCTGGACTGGTCCCGGCATAAATTGCAAACAGGCCGCTGTCTACAAAAGTGGAGTGATATGAATAGACCGAATAGGCCATGCCCCGTTCTTCCCTGATTTCCTGGAACAAGCGGGAACTCAGTCCCCCGCCAAGTACGTTGTTCAGTACATGCAGGGGGTAGATGCTGGGATCATCCTGAGCCAAACCAGGTACACCCATGACTATCTGTGTCTGTTCCGTTTCCTTGCTAATGTGTTTACTTACAGGATAGACCTTGGGCTTGCTGTCCACCACCCTTTTGCCGCTGCCTCCAAAAGCGCCAAAAACCGATCCCAGTCTGTCACAGGCCCGACGGTGATTGATCTTGCCGGCAACAGCCACAACCAGGTTTTGCGGGGTGTAATTGCGTTCCAGGAAATCTAAGACCTTGTCTCGGCTCATCCCTTCAATACTTTCGCAGGTGCCGAGAATGGGTTGTCCCAAAGGATGATCCTGCCAGATTGTCTGAGTAAAAACATCATGAATCAGCTCATCAGGAGAGTCCTCATACATCTTTATTTCTTCAATGACAACTTTTTTTTCTTTCTCAATTTCCTTTGGCTCAAACCTGGAATTAAAATACATATCACTCAGAACATCTACCGCCAACTCAAAGTCTTCATCCAGGATTTTGGCATAATAACAGGTATATTCCTTGGTGGTGAAGGCGTTAAGTTGTCCCCCTACCGCCTCCAAAGTTTCTGCGAGTTCCTTGGCGCTGCGCTTCTTGGTACCTTTGAACAGCATGTGCTCAATAAAGTGGCTGATTCCCCGGTTTTCTTCACTTTCATCCCGGGTACCGGCGCCAATCCACAAACCTATGGCCACAGACCTGACATGTGGTATTTCCTCAGTAACGATCCGCACCCCGTTGGGAAGAGTTTCCATTCTGTACACAAGGCTCACCTCTCTGCTGTCACCATCCATTGGTATTTCGCCCCGGGCAAGAAAATTCCTCTTTAAGAGATAGATTATGGCAAAATTAGTTTGGCATCACTCACAAACCGGTTAAACAAACCCTTGCGTTTTATAGCATGACCGGAGTAAAGCGGAGCTTGCCCCAACATCTTGCCCTTAAGCCAAAACTGAATCTCTCCCAAGCTTTCTCCGGCGCGTACCGGTGCAGTGTGTGGCCGGGACCAGACCACTTTTCGTTCGACCTTCTCCAAATCCCCAGGCGCTGCCAGGAATTCTACTGCTTCGCCCATGATAGCCGGCACTTCCGTCGCAGCCCCATCAAGCACTGGAAACTTAGCCGCTTCATCCCCAGCCGCACCCAATTTGACAGGTTGAAAATGGTTGAAGCCGTATTCCAGCAGCTTCATCGAGTCTGTGAACCTCCCCGGACTATTCAATACCACTGCAATCAATTGGCGGCCGTTTTTGGTGGCAGAGGAGACCAGGCATTTGCCTGCAGCATTGGTCGTACCGGTTTTTACCCCGTCCGCAAATTCATACATCCATAATAGTTTATTTGTGTTGCGCACCGGTAAAGCAGATTGGGGTTCAACAAATTCTATCTCGGCTTCCTTGGTGCGAGTTATTTCTGCAAATCTGGGCAGACGCATTCCATACCGCGCCATTAAAGCAAGATCATAGGCTGTGGAAAAATGGTTTGAGTTTGGCAAACCGTTGGTGTTGGTAAAATGGGTGTTATAAGCCCCCAAGGTTTTGGCTTTTGCGTTCATCATCTTAACAAACATCTCTTCCGAACCGGCGATATGTTCCGCAATAGCAACGCAGGCATCATTGCCCGATTTGATCATGGCCCCTTCAATCAAGTTGCCTAATGTCAGTCTTTCACCCGGGTCAAGGTAGATGCTGGCTTGTCCTACCCGGCCGGCTTTGTCGCTCACCGTTACAATATCAGCGACATTGCCGTACTCCAATGCCAGAATTGTGGTCATGATTTTTGTGGTGCTGGCCGGCGGTCTCTTTTTATCCGCTTGTTTGTCAAACAACAGCTGACCGGTCTCAGCGTCAATCAGGACTGCTGCATCGGCAGTCAGCCTGATTCCGCCTGCTGTATTCTGGGCTTTTACGCTGCCGCCGGTTGTCTTGCTCTTTTTGGCCGGCCGGGTTTGTTTGGCCTGTCCCTTGTGCTTGGCCGTCTGAGCAGGTTTAGAGTTTTGAGCCCCTACCCCGGGAGCAGCTGTGCCGAAAATCAAACCTGCGGCAACAATACCCGGCAAAATATATTGCTTAAACATTACTTCACCCCGTCAAAGACAATCATTACTTATTATTGCCTGGGGCGAAGTAAATACCCTGTTTAATTTTTCCTGCTGTCCATAAGTTCTGCAATAGTTACTAAACGGAAGCCTTCTTGCTTTAGTTTGCCGATAATCAGCGGCAGGGCTTTTACGGTATTGCCCTTTGGGTGCATGAGCACGATGGCGCCGCGTTTGTCGGGTTTCACGCCCATCTTCGCAGTTGGATTGACTACTCTCTGGAAGATTAATTC
The DNA here is from genome assembly GCA_021811155.1 of Bacillota bacterium. GTDB lineage: Bacteria > Bacillota > Desulfitobacteriia > Desulfitobacteriales > JAJXUE01 > JAJZPO01. The sequence goes on from JAJZPO010000026.1 coordinate 4,198, forward strand.
TGCACTGCTGTCCGCCTTCCAGTCTATGGTATCCAAAGTCCACAAAATAGTCGTGTATCCCAGTTCGGATGCGGCCCTGACTGTGGTCGATCCCTTTTCTCCGTACGGCGGGGCGTAAAACCCTGTTTTACGGCCTGTTATCCCCTCCAGCACCTGCTCTGTGCGCAGGATTTCCCGTTTGTTCTCGTCCAGGGAAATACGGTCCGGATGGAGATGGGAATAGGCATGATTCTCTACCAGATGCCCTTCGCTGTCCATGCGTTTGACTAAGTCCGGATTATTCTTTGCCCAACGTCCGCTGACAAAGAAGGTAACCTTGACGTTTTCTTGCTTGAAAATCTCCAGCATGGCCGGGATATTTTCTTCACCCCAGTCCACATTTACGGTCAATGCCATAACCTTCTGATTGGTTTCGACCTGGGACACGGGCCCTGGCGACACAACCGGAAGTGAGCTGAAAATCCTGTGAGTGCCAAGCATGAGACCAAGAGCTATCAACAAGCCTACAATGATCAGCCCAAGCCTGGAGGGCTTCACGACGTAAACACGCATTAACCCAAGCTCCTTTACCGCAAAGTTTCTTATCACCAAAATCTATGCGGCAAAAGACTGGGGCATTCCAGGTACGCTTACAGGTACCCAATGGCAAAAAGAAGGACAGCCTTCCAAGCGAAAAACTGTCCAACTTAGCGTGGCATAACATTTTCTGACCCAAGCGCTAATTTCCTAACCCGCGTCTCAGACTTCGGACTTCGGACCTCCGACCTCGGCCTTAGTCTGTCTTGCCTCACGCAAAACTTCTTTGCGTGAAAGGTTGAGACGCCCCTGTTTATCGATACCGGTGGCTTTTACGGTAATGGGATCGCCAACCTTGACTATGTCCTCAACTTTTTCGACACGTTCCAGGGCCAGCTGGGAAATGTGAACCAAGCCTTCCTTACCTGGAAGCCCTAAAACCCCAGGGATCACCTCTACAAAGGCGCCAAAATCCATCACCCTGGTTACTTTGCCATCATAAGTCTTGCCAACTTCGATGTCCTGGGTAATCCCTTCAATGATTTTCAAGGCTCGCTTGCCGGCTTCACCGTCGATGGCGGCGATATACACCCGTCCATCATCTTCGATGTCGATTTTAACCCCTGTTTCATCGATAATCTTCTTGATGGTTTTGCCCCCGGGTCCGATTACATCCCTGATTTTGTCAGGATGGACCGTAGTAGTAATCATCCTCGGCGCATAGGGCGACAATTCAGCGCGAGGCTTGTCAATGGCCTCAAGCATCTTGCCCAGGATAAACATCCTTGCTTCGTGCGCCTGGTTCAGGGCCTTCCCCAGAATTTCCCGCGAAACTCCGCTAATTTTGATATCCATTTGCAGAGCGGTAATTCCCGCTGCGGTACCGGCTACTTTAAAGTCCATATCGCCCAGGTGATCTTCCATGCCCTGGATGTCTGTCAAAACAGCGACGTTGTCCCCTTCTTTAATGAGCCCCATGGCTGCGCCAGCCACAGGCGCCTTTATCGGTACACCCGCATCCATCAAGGACAAGGTGCTGCCGCAAACGCTTGCCATAGATGTGGATCCGTTCGACTCCAAGACCTCGGACACCAGCCGGATGGTATAAGGAAATTCTTCTGCGGCCGGAATCATTGGCTCCAAGGCCCTCTCAGCCAGGGCGCCGTGGCCAATTTCCCGCCGGCCCGGGCCGCGCATTGGCCTGGTCTCTCCCACGCTGTAAGGTGGGAAATTATAGTGGTGCATATAGCGTTTCGATTCTTCCACACCGAGTCCGTCCAGAATTTGTTCATCCCCGATAGCTCCCAGAGTGCAGACGTTTAACACCTGGGTCTGGCCCCTGGTAAACAACCCTGTACCGTGGGTTCTGGGCAGCACACCGACCTCACAGCTAATTTTGCGCACTTCAGTGAGCGCCCGGCCATCAGGTCTGATGCCATGAACCGTGATCAACTCCCGGACGATTTCCTTGAGGATGTTGTCCAGCACCGCGGCAATTGCCTTGGTACCCTCCGGATAGGTTTCAAAGAAATGCGCCAGGGTTTCTGTCTTCACCCTGTCAATATCCTCTTCCCTGGCCAGTTTGTCGGGGTTTTGTACGGCTTTACGCATATTTTCCGCAGCAAACTCCCGCACAGCCTGGTCAATTTCTTCCGGAACCTTAAACAGTTTGACTTCCCGTTTGGGTTTAGCCAAACCCTTCGCCTCTGCAGCAGCGCGATATTGTTCGATAAACTCCACTATGCGGACAATTTCCTTATGGCCAAACATAATGGCTTCCAGCATTACAGCTTCCGGAACCTCTTTGGCCCCGGCTTCTACCATCATTACAGCATCCTTGGTACCGGCAACAGTCAGATGCATCTGGCTTTTTTCAGCCTGTGCCAAAGTGGGGTTGATCACAAATTCGTTGTCCACCAGACCGACGATCACAGCGGCAATGGGCCCGTTAAAAGGAATATCGGAAATTGTCAAGGCGGCGGAAGCGCCGTTAATAGCCGTCACATCAGGGGGACTGTCCTGATCCACAGACTGGACTGTGGCAATCACCTGGACATCATTGCGAAAACCTTTGGGGAACAATGGCCGAATAGGGCGGTCGATCAGCCGGCCGGAAAGAATGGCTTTTTCACTGGGACGTCCTTCCCGCTTGATGAAACCGCCGGGAATTTTGCCGACGGCGTAAAGTCTTTCCTCATAATCTACCGTCAAAGGAAAAAAATCGATTCCCTCTCTCGGTTCAGCCGATGCTGTCGCGGTTACCATTACCACCGTATCTCCATACCTGACAAAAGCAGCCCCGCCGGCCTGCTTTGCCAGTCTACCGGATTGAATGGTCATGGTCCGACCACCGAGCTCCAGTGACATTTCCAAGATGTTGTTGTCCTGCACCAAATAGAACCTCCTTAGTTCTTTTCCATCTCATCTTATTCTAAACTCTTTTGACTTCGACATATTGGTATTATTTCCTTCCTTTCGGAAAAAAAATCCTCCTCTTGATCGCAGCCCCTAAACTGTTCAGACACATCTCTATCCAACACAAAAAGGGAGCCATTTAGCTCCCTTGACAGACGGCACGACAAAGCTCCACGCAGTGATGTATTTAGCCTGGTGACAACAGGTTCTCTATATTCTGTTTCCCTTGGGGCAGCTTGTATGTAACATTGTTGAAGGTCAGGTATTCAGAGTAAACCAACAAGGTGTACTTTTTGTTGCTAACGGTAAAGTTGATGGTCAGCGGGTCAGCGGCATCCTGCGGCAGTACAGTTGAGTGCAGCTCAATCGAACGAATCGACCTCAGGATTGCGTTGCGGGCAGGAGTCTGATCGGTTTCTTCCGCAAAGATCCCGCCTTTTACCGTAACCTTGCTGGCTTTAAACAGGTATCCAAGCATGCTCTCCTGATATGTCCGGGGCGGCATCCATTTCTCCAGGCTCTTCCAGACCTCGCCTTTTTCCATATAGTAGTGGCGTACGTTGTTGCTGCCGGCGCCAAAACGAAGTTCGTCATAAATGTCAAGCTGCAGGTCTTTGTCTTCCAGCTTAATCTGGTAGGCAGGGAAAGCAGCGCTGCCCACTACCTGGGCCAGCTCATTGTTTTCCTTCAGTTCACCGGCATCCCCCAGATACTTGACCAGCCCTTTGCGTTTGGCTTCGTCCAGGACCAGTGTCTGACCGGTATCCTGGGCTATAAGTTTGACACTCTTCGAGTTCAGCAATGCTTGCTCCAAATCTTTTAGAGAAAATTCCTGTGACTGGTTCTGGGCTGTAGTCTGACCCGTGGTGTTGGCGACCGCGGGCGCTGCGGGCTCCTGCCCTCGCTTGGTCAGCTTGTCCAGGATGTTGGTGCATCCTCCGGTTAACAGTACGGTTAGGGCTAAGGCTAGAACAAAGACACGAAACTTCAGGGCTACCCCCTCCTTTTGGTAATTATTTCCAATCCTAATTACCAATTTTAAAGGGGTATGTGTCAAATGTCAATATTTCCCAGTAAAAAATCCGAAAAAAGTGGCATCCCCGCAAAACCGGGCTGCCACTTGTTCATGTCTGACGGTTTTTCGGTTGTAAAACGCCTGGGCGTCTAGTGACGCAGGCCAAGGTTCTCAACTATCTTACGGTAACGGGCGAAGTCGGATTTCTTTAAATAGTTCAGTAAACCTCTGCGCTGACCAACCATTTTCAACAAACCGCGGCGGGAATGGTGGTCTTTCTTGTGGGTCTTAAAATGCTCCGTCAAATAGTTGATCCGCTCGGTAAGAATTGCAATTTGTACCTCAGGTGAACCGGTATCCAGTTCATGCAGTTTGTACTTGGCAATGATCTCTTGCTTTTTTTCCGAAGTGAGGGCCATATTAATTCACCTCCTGTTCTCTGAATATCCCCGTAAGCCAAGAAAACCGCCGGAGACTCGGTATTCTGAGCAAACGGTTCATTTCGCTGACAGACCTGATTACCGGTCAAGTATTCAGGAGTCAGGAGTCAGAATTCAGAACACTTCAAACAATAATTCTCTGTTCAATTCTGCCCAAAAATCAAAAGATCGGTAGTGCCGCAATGCGGCACCTATGTCCGGCTCCAGCATTCTGACTCCTGACTCCTGACTTCTGACTCCTCTTACTTACTTGCCTATAATAGTAATTATCAGCCTTCCGGCGGATATATCTTTGGCCACCAAATCAAAGTTGCGCCCTGACCTGGCTACAAAACCGCGGAAACGGGTGGCGGCAGGAATATTCCCGGGGATTTGGCCGGCTGCCAGTTCAATATCGAAGATAGTGACTCTTTGCTGGCGGAAGTCCCGCAACCGCTTTTTCGCGTGCTCAGTAACAATCACTCTCACGCAAAAAAACCTCTATTCGAGAAGTTTGGCTTTGTAGCGGTCAATTTCTTCCTGCACCATCAGGGTGTACAGTGCGTCTTGAAAGGCCTGCCTGACCGGCCACTCGCTGCCGTCTTTCCGGTACAGCTGTTCCAGTTCACGGCGCAGGTTGGTAAATTCGGGACTTAAGCATAAGCCGGTAATTCTCTTGGCAAGATCATCCATTTCGGCGTGGCGAGGGTCCGTTACCGGAGCGCCCACGTTGACTCCTCCCTTAGATTCCATTGCCGCACTCATTCTAACACAGTGTTACGCTAAAGTAAAGTTTATGACTAATTTATGCGTTGCTCAAGGAATTCAGAATTCAGAATTCATAAGTCAGAATAGAGAACGGATTGTAGTCTTGAAACAGTCTTGGCCTACAATATAATGCTGAAGTGTTTGTTCTAAAATCAAGGAATCTTTGCCAGCTTAAAGGATTCTGAATTCTGACTTCTGACCTATAATATCTGCTTCTTAGAGCTAAGCTCCGGTAAATTGTCTTTTTTTAATATGCTATAGGAAGTTATTTTATCTTTTTCCAATTGCCGCAGCAGATCTCCGACACTGGCGAATTTTCGTTCGTGCCTGAGGCGCCGCCGGAAAAAAACCTCAACTGTTTGGCCATATATATCCTGGTCAAAATCGAAAATATGCGCCTCGATAATATCCTCGCTCCAGTCCTTAAAAGTAGGCTTGGCGCCTATATTCACCATGGCCGGGTACATACTGTCCCTGCTGACTGAGACCCAGGCTGCGTAAACTCCCCGGGCCGGAATTAACAAATCTCCCGGGGGCTCAACATTGGCTGTCGGATACCCGATGGTCCGGCCCCGTCGATCACCCTTGACCACAATTCCGGGCACCGAAGGCCAATACCCGAGAAATTTTTCCACTTCGTCTATGTCGCCCCGTTCCAGGGCGCCGCGGATAAGCGTCGAGGACACGATTACCCCGTCTACCCGCCTGGGCTCAACCACGCTGACACCGAAGCCCAGTTCCTCACCCAGTTCGGCCAGTTCATCAGGCCCACCTGTAGCGCCATGTCCGAAACTATAATTAAAGCCCACAAAGACGTGGACAGTATCCAGCTTTTCCCTCAGAATCCGGCGCACAAATTCCACCGGGGACAATGCCGCTAATTCCAGGGTGAAAGGAAGGAGTATGACCACATCCACTCCCAAAGCCTCAAAATGCCTCAGCCGCTGAGGCAGGGTAGTCAATAATTTGGGGGATTTGTCCGGCGCCAGAACTTTCAGCGGGTGGGGAACAAAAGTCACTACCGCGGACTGCCCCCCGCTTTGCTCAGCCCGGCTGACCGCAGCTCTAATCAGTTCGCGGTGTCCCAGGTGGACTCCGTCGAAATTGCCGAGTGCAGCCACCACGCGGCGCAGGCCAGCCTGTTCTAATTCTGCCAAATCGTTAATAACTCTCACCGTCAGGCTAACTCCTTTCTTCTGCGCCAGTTTCAAAGCCGAACACTTTCTTGGGCCTGATTTGCCCTTGTTCATCGCTCAGTCCGAGAGCCAGAAAATCCCCCTCCGGGCCGTAAAGTCTGACCCAGTTCCCAGGCGCTTGCGGCAAAGCGCCTGAATAGTCCGGGGCAGCAAGACTTAAACCGTTAAGCAAAGCCCTGATCCGGTGCTCCTTCACTGTCAGGGCGCTTAGGTGTTCAAGTCCCCTGTCGGCCGGGAGCAGGAAACTCCAGTCTCCCTGCTGAACTGCCTGAGTCAGCTCTTCCAGCGTCCAGGCCGTATCCAGGCTAAAGGAACCTGAGCGTGTGCGCAGCAGATAGGTCATGCAGGCTCCGCTGCCCAGTTTGTCACCCCAGTCGGCGCATAGGGTCCGGATATATGTCCCTTTGGAACAGAAGACATCAAAAAGTATACTGGGAAATTCTTGCTTCCAATTATAAGCCACCGGCCTGATTGCTTCAATCAGCGCTTCCCTGGGCCGGCGCTCCACTTCCTGACCCTGACGCGCCAGTTCATACAGTTTTTTCCCCCCGTACTTTACCGCCGAGACCATGGGCGGCACCTGTTCCACCCGGCCCGTTAATGCCGGAATCAGGGCCAGGGCCTCCTCATAGGTAGCGCGGACCGCCTGCCGGCTGGTAACTCTGCCGAACCCGTCCAGGGTATCGGTGGTAAATCCAAAGGTAACTTCCGCCCTGTAAGCCTTTCCAGTGGCGGCTATGAACTCAGCCACCCTTGTAGCCTTTCCCACACATACCGGCAGCGCTCCGGCTGCCCCCGGGTCAAGCGTACCTGTATGTCCTACTGCCCTGACCCCGAGAAGCCTCCGGAGAACAGCCACCACATCATGGGAGGTCATGCCCGGAGGTTTAAGCACACTAATTATCCCGTCCATCCAACGCCTCAACAAATTCCTTTGCTCTGCTGATAACCCGTGGTACCACCTTGTCCAGTTCTCCTTCAATCACAAAACCTGCGGCCCGGTAATGACCTCCGCCGCCAAATATCGCCGCCAGTCTGTTAACATCCACCAGCTGTTTGGAACGCAGACCTACTTTAACCTTGCCCGGCGCTATCTCCCGGAACAACATACCCAGTTCCACCGTATTGATTGCCCTGGTAAAATTGATGATTCCCTCGGTATGTTCATCCTTGGCTCCCAACCGCAGCAGGGTTGCGCGGTCCAATGTAATCCAGGCCACCCTGCCGTCCGGGGTCATCTCCAGCCTGTCCAGCGCCCGCCCCAGAAGTTTGATTGCTGCCAAAGACTTGGTTTCATACAGGTTCTGGTTGATTGCTGCCACATCCAGGCCGGTACCTATAAGTTTGGCTGCCAGCAGATGGACAGATACGGTAGTATTGCTGTACTGAAAGGACCCGGTGTCGGTAGCGAGCGCCGTGTAGATCAACACAGCCAGTTCCCTGTCCCATGGTACCCCCAGGGCATCGATAATGTCCGCAACTATCTGGCCGGTGGCTGCGGCATCGGGCTCTACATAGTTCCACGCACCAAAGCGGGTATTGGAAACGTGGTGGTCGATGTTCACAATGGTTTTATCCCGGACCAGTCCGGCTAGGCCTTCACCCAGGCGGGCCGTGTCGCTGCAGTCCAGGCAAACTGCCAGCGAAGGCCACTCCCTTACTTCTTCCGGCAAGCGTACCAGTTCCGCCGAGGGCAAAAAACTTAAATACTCCGGAATTGGGTCACTGTTAACCATTGTAACCTCTTTGCCCAAAGCCCGCAGCGCTTTGCCAAGCGCCAGCATGGAACCGATGCAGTCGCCGTCAGGAAGCACATGGGACATGAGCACAAGACGCTCTGCCTTTTTCAGTTCCTCAACTACCTGTTGCAGCGAACCCATGCCTAATCCTTCTCCCCGGATTTTGTTTCGTCCAGGACCTGATGCAGCAGGTTGGAAATCTTAAAACCGTGCTCAAGAGACTGGTCGAGCTTGAAAACAATTTCCGGGGTGTGGTGCAGACGTACCCGTTTGCCGACTTCGCTGCGCACAAATCCGGCTGCCCTGTTCAAAATCTGCAGTGATTCCCTGACTTCATCAGCGCTTCCCATTACACTGACATACACCCGGGCATGGCTGAAATCGGGCGCCACTTCAACTGCGGTCACTGTGACAAACCCTACCCGTGGGTCTTTAAGCTCCTCCCGCACAATCTGCGAAATTTCTTCTTTTAAGGCTTCACCGACCCTGCCTACGCGGTATTTGCCCACAGGTCATACCCCCAAACTTAGAGTTCGCGCTTGACTTCTTCCATGACAAAAGCTTCGATGATGTCCCCTTCTTTGACGTCATTAAACTTCTCAATCCCGATACCGCACTCGAATCCAGTCATAACTTCCTTAACATCATCTTTAAACCGCTTCAGGGATTCCAGTTTGCCTTCCAAAATTACCACCCCGTCCCGGATAACCCTGACTTCCGCCGAACGGGTAATTTTACCTTCGGTAACAAAGCAGCCGGCAATTGTTCCGGCCTTGGGCACCTTAAAGGTTGCCCTGACCTCCGCCCTGCCTAAAACATTTTCCACAAAGTCCGGATCGAGCAAGCCGGACATGGCAGCTTTTACGTCCTCAATTGCATCGTAAATTACCCGGTAAAGCCTGATGTCAACTCCCTGACGCTCTGCCGTGGACTTGGTGTTGGCGTCGGGACGCACGTTGAAGCCGATGATAATGGCGTTGGATGCCGCCGCCAGCATGACGTCGGTTTCAGTAATCGCCCCTACACCGCCATGGATGGGATTAACCCGAACCTCAGCTGTTGAGAGCCGCTCCAGAGACTGGCGCAGGGCCTCGATCGAACCTTGGACGTCGGCTTTGATAATTACGTTCAACTCTTTGACCTGACCCTCTTTGATGCGCTCAAACAGGTCATTCAGGCTCACTTTGACGTTGCGTTTGGCTTCTTCAGCCTTTTTCTCGTCCTGGCGGTATGAAATTACGGCCTTGGCTGTCTTCTCATCCTCAATGGCGTTAAAAGTGTCCCCAGCCATGGGCACTTCGGACAGCCCCAGCACCTCGACCGGCATGGAGGGACCTGCTTTCTTGAGCCGCCTGCCTTTGTCATCCACCATTGCTCTGACTTTGCCCACGGCAGTCCCTGCCACCAGAATGTCCCCGATGGACAGGGTACCTTTTTGCACCAGCACAGTAGCCACAGGTCCGCGCCCTTTGTCCAACTGGGCCTCCACCACGGTTCCGGCGGCTTTGCGATCAGGATTTGCCTTGAATTCCTGAACCTCTGACACCAGGAGAATCATTTCCAGGAGCCCTTCGATGTTTTGTTTGGCTTTGGCGGAAACAGGGCACATGATGGTTTCACCGCCCCATTCTTCCGCCACCAGCGCGTACTCCGTAAGTTCTTGCTTGACCCGGTCCGGGTTCGCATTCTCCTTGTCTATCTTGTTGATGGCTACAATAATCGGCACTCCGGCGGCTTTGGCGTGGTTAATCGCCTCAATGGTTTGGGGCATTACGCCATCGTCCGCAGCCACCACCAGAATGGCGATATCTGTCACCTGGGCCCCTCTTGCCCGCATAGCCGTAAAGGCTTCATGACCGGGCGTATCCAAAAAAGTAATTTTTTGTCCTTTGATTTCCACCTGATAAGCCCCGATATGCTGGGTAATGCCCCCGGCTTCCCGGGCAGTTACATTTGTGGCTCTGATGGCGTCAAGCAGGGAAGTCTTGCCGTGGTCAACGTGGCCCATTACGGTCACCACCGGCGGCCTCGATCTCAAAGATTCCGGGGCATCCTCGATTTCTTCAACTACTCCCGCCGGCTTCTCAACCTTGACCTCCACCTCGACGCCAAACTCCTGCCCGATAATCACTGCAGTTTCAGCGTCGATTTCCTGGTTGATCGTGGCCATAACCCCCAGGCCCATGAGTTTCATGATCAGTTCGGATGATTTGCGGCTCATCAGGCTCGCGAGGTCCTGGACAGTAATAATCTCGGGCACAACGATATGCTTGGGCGTCGTGTCGCGTACTTCCCGCCCCTGTGGTCTCATTCCTCTGCCCTTGCCGCTTTTCATCAAGCGTTCTTCAAGTTCACGCTTTTCTTTTTCCTTGCGGTCAACATGCTTTTTGTCCGGCGCCTTTTTCGTCTGGTCGAACCTTGGCCGCTGTGCGGTCTGCTCTCCGGCAGCCGGAGGCGGCGCGGGTATAGGCGGCAGTCCGGGGCGCCGGTTCTGGCCTTGAGGCCGCTGATCAACGGGGCCACCCGGCCTGGGCGGCCTGTTTCCCGGGGCTCCCCCAGGCCTCTGGCCCTGCGGACGGGGTCCCCCGCCCTGTCCGGGCGCCCCTCCAGGTCTGGCTCCCTGAAAGCCCGGGCGTGGTCCGCCAGGCCGGGCTTCCGTCATCTCACCCCGTGGCACGAAGGGCCGTTGTCCCTCCGGTCTGGGTCCCGGCGCTCCGGGAGGTCGCATCCCCTGAGGTCTCGGACCCGGCGCTCCCGGCGGGCGCATCCCTTCCGGTCTCGGGCCCGGCGTTCCGGGCGGGCGCATCCCTTCCGGTCTCGGACCCGGCGCTCCCGGCGGGCGCATCCCTTCCGGTCTCGGACCCGGCGCTCCGGACGGACGCATCCCTTCCGGTCTCGGACCCGGCGCTCCGGACGGACGCATTCCTTCCGGTCTCGGACCCGGCGCTCCCGGCGGGCGCATTCCTTCCGGTCTCGGACCCGGCGCTCCCGGCGGGCGCATTCCTTCCGGTCTCGGACCCGGCGCTCCCGGCGGGCGCATTCCTTCCGGTCTCGGACCCGGCGCTCCCGGCGGACGCGTCCCCTGCGGTCTCGGACCCGTGGGGCGTGCTCCTTCGGGCCTCTGGCCCGGCGCTCCCGGCGGGCGCATTCCTTCCGGTCTCGGACCTTGCGGGCGTGCTCCTTCGGGTCTCGGACCCGGCGCTCCCGGCGGGCGCATTCCTTCCGGTCTCGGACCTTGCGGGCGTGCTCCTTCGGGTCTCGGACCCGGCGCTCCCGGCGGACGCATTCCTTCCGGCCTGGGACCGCCTGACAACTGCTGAGCATCTGAGCCGCCTTTTTCAGCTGCGCCGGCGCCACCTGCCTGTTTAACAGGGGGCTTCTTCTCTGTGTCCGGTTTGACCCGCAAGGTACCTTTCAATTTGACGATATCCTCCGGTTCAACCGTACTCATATGATTTTTGACCTCAACACCCAATGTCATCAATCTGGTGATGATATCTTTGCTACTAAGGTCCAGTTCCTTAGCCAATTCGTGTACTCTGACTTTTGCCATGCAACCACCCCCATAAATTTAAGGAATCCTTATTTCTTCCGGTCCATCCCCTCCCGCCGCTAAAATGCTCCGCGCAAAATTCTCATCGGTAATTGCGATCACACTCCTTGGTGACAAACCCAACGCCGTTCCCAGAGAAACCTTATTATCTCCCATAATAAGGGGTACACCTTCATCCTGACACCATAAGGAATATCTTTTGTACATATTGGGCGAAATGTCATCTGCCAGGATAACCAGCCTGGCCTGCCCCTTCTTTAAGACCGCTTCGGCTGCCGCTTCACCCGACACAAGTTTGCTTGCCTTGCGGGCAAATCCCAGCAGCGCTGCCTGTTTGGGAGTCATCGTTCATCCCCCCAATTGGCCGCGCAGGGATTCCAAAATTCCTCCGGGCACAGGGTGAGCAAAAGCTTTGTCAAACCGTTTTGCTTTCACTGCCTTTTCCAGGCACTCAATATTGCGGCAGATATACGCCCCCCGGCCGTTGCGTTTGCCGCTTGGGTCAAGCACAATTTCCCCCTCCGGACTGCGGACTACCCGAACCAATTCACGCTTCGGCTTCATCTCCTGGCAGCCCAGGCACATGCGCATGGGAATCTTTTTTACCTTCAACGGCTATCACCTACGCTTTTCCGGCTTTCCTGCCCTTTTTACCCTTGCTTACAGGGGACTCCTGTTGCTCAGGCTCAGGTTCAGGCTCAGGCTCAGGTTCAGGTTCAGATTCAGGTTCAGATTCAGGTATAGATTCAGGTTCCCCATACTCCGAATACTCCCCATTTTCCTCTTCGTTATATTCCCCTTCGGCATATTCTCCTGCACCGAATTCTCCCTCAGCATATTCTCCCTGGTCGTATTCTCCGTCAGCGTACTCTCCCTCGTCGTATTCCCCGTACTCACCCTCGCCATACTCTTCGCCGGAGTATTCTTCGTCGGAATATTCTCCTTCTACGTAATTTTCGTCGTAATATTCCTCCTCCAAGTACTCTTCACCAAACTCATCGTAATATTGCTCCTGATACTGCTGAGCCTGGCTTTCGCTTTTGATATCTATCTTCCAGCCGGTCAGTTTAGCCGCCAGCCGGGCATTTTGGCCTTCTTTGCCAATGGCCAGGGATAGCTGGTAGTCCGGCACCACGACCTGAGCAATTTTTTCGTTTTCCCGCACATCTACTGAAAGTACTTTGGCCGGTGACAGGGCATTAGCGACAAACTTTTCCGGCTCCTGGGACCATTTGACGATATCAATTTTTTCCCCTTTCAACTCCGTGACTATGGTCTGAACCCTCATGCCCTTTGGACCGACGCAGGCCCCAACCGGATCGACCTTCTCATCCCTCGAAGCTACCGCAATCTTGGAACGCGCCCCCGCCTCCCGGGCAACTGCCCTGATCTCAACCACGCCATCGAAAATCTCTGGCACCTCCAGTTCAAACAGGCGCTTCAACAAGCCGGGATGGGTGCGTGACACCAGAATCTGCGGACCCTTGGTGGTTTTCTTGACTTCGACGATATAGGTCTTTACCCGGTCATTATGATGATAGCTTTCTCCAGGTATCTGCTCCTGGGGGCCAAGTACTGCTTCGGTTTTGCCCAAATCGATGAACACATTTTTTTGTTCTGTCCGCTGTACTGTACCGGTGACAATATCGCCTTCACGGTTAATATATTCATCATAGACAAGGCCTCTCTCCGCTTCCCTGATCCGCTGCACCACAACTTGTTTGGCAGTCTGGGCTGCAATGCGGCCAAAGTCGCGGGGAGTCACTTCGTATTCCACCACATCACCCAACTCATAGTTGGGGTCAGATTTTCTGGCTTCTGCGAGGCTCACTTCAGCCCGGGGATCACTTACTTCCTCGCTCACTGTCTTACGGGCAAAAACCTTGATTTCGCCGCTGGCCCGTTCGATATGCACCCGGACATTCTGCAGGGAGCCGAAATTCTTCTTATAAGCAGAGATAAGAGCTGCCTCTATGGCTTCCAACAGCACTTCAGCAGTAATCCCCTTTTGCTTTTCCAACTCCTGCAGGGCCTCAATAAACTCCATATTCATTTTTTTGCTTTCCTCCTTATTCGATTGTAAACTAACTTAATCTATCGCCAAGTGGGCCTTGCTGACCAAATCCCGGGGGATGGAGATTGTTTGCTCCTGGAACTCCAGCAGGATCCGGTCATTCTCCAGTCCCGCCAGGTAGCCGGTAAACTCCTTAAACCCCTGGTAGGGCGCAAAGGTATGGACTGTCACCAGTTCACCCTTGAACCTGGCAAAGTCAGCGTCCTTCTTCAGCGGTCTTTCCAGCCCCGGTGAGGATACCTCCAGCATATAGGCCTGGCTGATTGGGTCCGCCTGGTCCAACTTGGCACCAATGGCCTGGCTTACCCGCTGGCAGTCGTTCAGATCCACCCCGCCCTCCTTATCGATAAAAATCCTCAGATACCAATGAGAACCCTCTTTGACGTATTCAACATCAACCAGTTCCAATCCCTGTTCTTCGATGCAGGGTTCCACCAGTGCTGCAACTTGTGCTTCAACCCGGCTTTTCAAAAGAAGAAACCACCTTCCCGGTTATCCTTAATTTCGTATTTTACAGGGTGTTCCCTAAAAACTAGTTTTTATTGTGCCCTGCCAAAATATACCGTCCCGCTTAGGCAGCAGTAATATAAAAGAGCGGGTTGTTACCCACTCTTAATACCCGGGAGCAAAGTTGTTCACAGAAAAGTTAACCACGATTATTATAACATGGTAAATCCTGATAGGCAAGGGGGAAAATCGTAGGCATTCCTATTCAGAAGAAGTCAGGAGTCAGAAGTCAGAATTCAGAATAATTTAAGCGAGAAACTCCTGACTCATTCATCGCGTAGCGCTGCTGGGCGGCATGCAAAATTCTGACTCCTGACTTCTGTGTTCTGAATTCCGACCCCAGACTCGTACCTGCTAGAAGAGCGATATCTGATTCGTTTCCGGCAGATCCTTCAGACAGCCGTGGTTCTCGAGGATCTCGATGACCGTTTTGCTGAGTCTGGCATTGAGCCGCAGGTCTTCCACTGAACTGAAGGAAGATACCTCCCGGGCAGCCACTATGGCATTTGCTGCTGCCTGGCCCAGACCCTGCAGGGCCGCAAAAGGCGGCCGCAGGCCCTTTGATGTCAGCTGAAACCGGGTGGCATCGGAGCTGAGCAGGTTGACGCGTTCCATTCCTATACCCCTGCAGTACATCTCCACCGCCAGTTCCAGAATGGTGACAAGATTTTTTTCCTTGGCTGAAGCATCATTGCCCTTGCGTTCAATCTCTTCGATTTTGCGTTTGCAGGCATGGAGCCCTTGACAAATCAAATCAGCATCAAATTCATCAGCTCTGACCGTAAAAAAAGTGGCGTAAAAAGCTGCCGGGTAATAGACCTTAAACCAGGCAATGCGGAAAGCCATTGTGACATAAGCTACGGCATGGGCCTTGGGGAACATGTACTTAATCTTCAGGCAGGAATCAATATACCACTCGGGTACCCCTTTTGATTTCATCTCCTCGATGTCATCTTCTTTGAGGCCCTTGCCCTTGCGCACACCTTCCATGATCTTAAAAGCCCTGCCCGGCTCCAGTCCCTTGTAAATCAAGTAAACCATGATGTCATCACGGCAGGCAATAATCTTGGAAATTCCGGCAGTCCCGCTGCGCACCAGTTCTTGGGCGTTGCCCAACCACACATCGGTGCCGTGGGACAAGCCGGAGATCCGCACCAGGTCCGAAAAAGTCCTGGGTTTGGTGTCTTCCAGCATTTGGCGCACGAATTTCGTGCCAAACTCCGGAATGCCGTAGGTCCCGGTCTTGGAATCAATTTCCTCAGGGCTAACCCTCAGGGCCTCAGGGGAAGAAAACAGGGACATTGTCTTTTGGTCATCCAGAGGAATTTTCTTGGCGTCAACCCCTGTAAGGTCTTCCAGCATCTTAATAACTGTCGGGTCGTCGTGCCCCAGAATATCCAGCTTCACCAGACGGCCCGAGATGGAGTGGTAATCGAAGTGAGTGGTTATTGTTTCGGATTTGGCGTCATCCGCGGGGCGCTGCAGCGGTGTAAAATCGTGCACATCACACTCTTTCGGGATGACCATCAAACCGCCGGGGTGCTGTCCGGTGGTGCGCTTGACCCCTGTGCAGCCTGTCACCAGCCTGTTCATATGGGCTGTGCGGACCCTGACTCCCCGTTCATCCAGATAATTTTTCACAAAGCCAAAGGCTGTCTTATCGGCTATGGTGGCAATCGTACCGGCGCGGAAGACGTTCTCCTTGCCAAACAGTTCTTCCGTATATTTGTGGGCGCGCGGCTGGTAATCGCCTGAGAAGTTCAGGTCAATATCAGGAACCTTGTCCCCCTTAAAACCAAGGAAAGTCTCAAACGGAATATCATGTCCGTCCTTGTCCAGTCTCGAGCCGCAAACCGGACAGTTCTTATCCGGCAGGTCGGCTCCGGAACCGTAGGACCCGTCGTCAATGAATTCACTGTGCCGGCAGTTGCCGCAGCGGTAATGGGGTGACAGAGGGTTGACCTCCGTAATTCCGGTGAAGGTCGCCACCAGGGATGAACCGACGGAACCCCGCGAACCTACCAGATAACCGTCTTCGTTTGATTTTTTCACGAGCAGATGCGCAATCAGGTAGAGTACAGAAAATCCATTATTGATGATGGAATTGAGCTCCTTGTCAATCCGCTTTTGCACTGCTTCCGGCAGGGGGTCTCCGTACAGTTCCCTCGCCCTGGACCAGCTCATGCTTTGAATTTGGTCTTCGGCCCCTGGGATGACCGGAGAAAAGAGGTCATCAGGAAAAGGCTTCATCTGTTCCACTTGTTCTGCAATGGCCCTTGTGTTAGAGACTACTACCTCCATGGCTTTCTTCTCGCCTAAATAGCTGAACTCCGCCAGCATTTCAGCGGTAGTTTTAAAATAAAGCGGAGCTTGGTTGTCAGCATCTTCAAAGCCCTTGCCCGCCATTAAGATGCGCCGGTAGATCTCGTCCTCAGGGTCCAGAAAATGCACATCTCCGGTGGCCACAACCGGTATGCCAAGTTCATCAGCGAGGCTAACGACTGTCCTGTTGATATCCCTTAAGCCTTCGATTGACTCAAATTTGCCGTTGGTCAGCAGAAACTGGTTGTTGCCTGTGGGCTGTATTTCGAGGTAGTCATAAAAGCTGGCGATTCCCAACAACTCCTCACGCCCTGCTCCGTCAAGGTAAGCCCTGATCAATTCTCCGGCTTCGCAGGCCGAACCTATAATCAGACCCTCCCGCAACGACTGGATGAGACTTTTTGGCATCCGGGGCGTGCGGTGGTAATAGGTCAGGTGAGATTGGGTAATCAGTTGGTAGAGGTTGTATAAGCCCTTGGGGTTTTTAGCCAGCAGGATGCAGTGTCTGGACTTTCTCTGTTCCAGCGGCACATCAAAAGCCGGATCATCATCCACCAGATAGCACTCCACCCCATAAATCAGCTTGATTCCTGCTTTTTGGGCGCTCTCTATGGCTTCGGGAAAAGCCTGTACCACTCCGTGGTCTGTAATGGCGAGAGCCGGATGGCCCCACATGGCCGCGCGTTTGATCAGGGCAGAAACGCTGCTGACGCCGTCCATGGAGGACATTTTCGTATGGAGGTGGAGTTCTACCCGCTTTTCCTCGGCTTCATCCAGGCGTACAACCGGTGTCACCTGCATAATGTCCCTGGCCATCAGTGTTAATTCCTGGGAAAATTTGTCATGTTGGACAGGACCTCTGACCTTGACCCAGATTCTGTCGCGAAGAGCGCCGGATTCACTCAGAGTCCCGCCTTCTTCCTCAAAAATCTTGACCGAAATCGAGTCTGTGTTGTCAGAGATGTTGAAAGTCAGCAGGGTTCTGCCGCTTTTCAGGTTGCGGCTTTCCAAGCCAAAAATCTCGCCCTGGACAATTAACAGTTTTTCCTCGTCCTGCACTTCCCGCAAAGGCACTGGCTCTCCCTTGAACGCCCGGCCGAAGATCGCCTCGTCTTTTGTCTTAGGCTTGGAGACGGGTTTATCTTCCTCCTGGCGGATTTGTGCCAGGAGCTGCTGTTCAACTTCCATGGCTTGGGAGATTATTTCCTCCGGCTTGGCAGCGCTTGGGTCAAGCTCCAGCCTGACCTCTGCCTCCAGTCCGAAGCTGTGACGCAGGTGCCTTTTGATCAGGGTTCCGCAGCCCTTGGCTTGCAAGTGGTGCAGGCTAACCTCATTGGCAACGCGGACATGCAGGGCCGTTCCCTGCACCTGGCACGCGGCGCCGGCCAGGGCAGGCAGGCTCCTGGCCAATTCCGCTATAACCTTGTCCCAGTGTTGATCAAACAGGGTTTCCAGGCTGGCTCCCCAGCCTTCATAACGGGGCACAATATCCACACTCTTGATGCCCTGAACCAGGGAACACAGATTGGCGGCCAGTTTGTCCAGTTCACCGGGGTGGACGATTTCCGCCAAAGCGAGATAAACAACCCACTTTCCCTGGCTCTTAATCAGTTCCACCCTTTGCACACTGCCCTGGCGCAGGACCTTGGCGACTCCCGGGTTAAAACTTTCCCACTCTATGGCATTAATCATGGCAAGGCTGGCGCCTTTGTTCACATTGATCCCCCCCAATAACGCTGCACCCGAGACAGACCAAAACGTGCGTGCGGAATCCGGCAGATTTCTTGACAACCTGCCGTTCCAGACCGATCAGCCCTCCCAGTACCCCTGCCAGCAACAGCCTGATGAAAATGTCGAGAGTGCTTAAGACTTGAATTGTCAAACCCTGTCCCCTCCCGCGCCGCACCGGGCAGCATCGATTTAGGGTAGAAGTGGGAGTATCACGGTTGGATGAACCCCGCGCCGGCGTTAAATTGACAGGTCGATGATACGCTGGAGGTATGCTGCAGCCTCACCCGCAGGAATCAGCTCCACCTCGCCGCTGTGCCGGGATTTAATCTCCACTTTCCCCTCCTGCAGGGTTTTGGCTCCAACTGTTACCCGCAGCGGATAGCCAATCAGGTCGGCGTCTTTGAACTTTACGCCAGGGCGCTCGTCCCTGTCGTCAATCACCGCTTCCACACCCAATGCCTGCAACTCCTGATAAAGCTTTTCTGCCGCTTCCGCGACCGCCTGGTCTTTCACACTGACCGGAACAACGATTACCTGAAAGGGTGCAATGGGCATGGGCCATTTTATGCCGTCTGCATCATGGTTTTGCTCGATTGCAGCCGCCATGGTCCGGGTTACGCCAATTCCGTAACAACCCATAACCATCAACTTCTCTTTGCCGTTTTCATCCAGATACTTTGCGTCCATTGCCTTGCTGTACTTGGTTCCCAGGTTGAAAACCTGGCCCACCTCGATACCTCGGGCTGCCAGCAGCGGTTGACCGCACTTGGGACACGGCTCGCCTGCTTCAACGGTGCGCAAGTCCGCCACCCTGTCGATTGTGAAATCCCGGCCTGGATTTACTCCGGTAAGGTGGTGCCCTGTCTTATTGGCTCCGGTTATGGCGTTAACCATCAAAGGAACCTCCGCATCGGCGAGGATTTCAACGGTTACCCCGACCGGTCCCACATACCCCGTCTCACAGCCGCAAAGAGCCTCGACAACTTCAGACGATGCCAATTCCAGCTTTAACGGTCCGCCCAGGAAGTTGCCCAGTTTAATCTCATTTACTTCCCGGTCCCCTCTGACCAATACCATTACCACACGTTCATCAGCTTGGTAAACCAGGGTCTTGATCAGCTGCTCCGCACTCGTCTTGAGAAACCTGATCAGGCTTTCGATGGTCTTGCTGCCTGGAGTAGAGACCAAGGCAGTTTCGCTCGGACGTTCAGTTGCCGCTGCAGGTTTTGGGCTGCATTCGGCTCTTTCTACGTTGGCAGCGTAATCGCACTCGGAACAGTAAACAACCGCCGCCTCACCTGACTCTGCCAGGACCATAAATTCGTGTGTTCCACCGCTCCCGCCTATGGCGCCCGCATCGGCCAATACGGGACGGAAAGTAAGCCCACACCTTGTAAACACGCGCGTATAGGCATCGTACATTTTGCGGTAGCTTTCCTGAGCTCCCGCTTCGTCCCGGTCAAACGAGTAGAGGTCCTTCATAATGAATTCCCGCCCGCGCATCAGGCCGAACCTGGGACGCCGTTCATCCCTGTATTTATTTTGGATCTGGTACAGGAGGAGAGGAAGCTGTTTGTACGACCTGATTTCTCCCCGCACCAAGTCAGTGGTGATTTCTTCGTGGGTGGGTCCTAAGCAGAATTCCCGCTGGTGCCTGTCTCTAAGGCGGAACATTTCATCGCCGTAGACATCCCACCTGCCCGTTTCCTTCCACAGCTCAGCCGGCTGGACTATGGGAAGCAAAACTTCCTGCCCCCCCTTGGCGTCCATTTCCTCCCTAACAATGCGGGAAATTTTCTGAATCACCCGCGTGGCAAGAGGCAGGTAGGTATAAATTCCGGCAGCCGCTTTGCGGATAAACCCGGCCCGGACCATCAGCTGGTGGCTTACGACTTCAGCTTCGGCAGGAGTTTCTCTTAAGGTCGGAATCAAGAGTTGACTGACTCGCATTAAATGATTTCCCCTTTGCTTTATTTGTTGCCGTTTCTCACGGTTCCCGCTCCAATTGATCGATATACTTAAACAGCGTTTCCAGCAATTGGCCTTCCGGGACCTTGGCCACAACTTCTCCTTTGCGGAAGACCAGACCTACTCCGTTGCCGCCGGCAATACCGATATCTGCTTCCCTGGCTTCCCCCGGCCCATTCACGACACAGCCCATAACCGCAACCTTTAAAGGCTTGTCCACAGACTGCAGTCTTTCTTCCACTTTTTCCGCCAAGGGAGCCAGGTTAATCTGGCAGCGGCCGCAGGTAGGACAGGAAACTATTTCCGCCCCCCTCTGCCGCAATCCGAGGGACTTAAGTATTTCATAGGCCACGCCGATTTCCGGTGCCGGGTCGCCCGTAAGGGATACTCTGACAGTGTCCCCTATGCCCTCCGCCAGGAGGGTGCCTATGCCCACTGCCGACTTGATAGTTCCGGAGCGCACAGTTCCCGCTTCGGTTACTCCCAGGTGCAGGGGATATTCAACCTCTCCTGCAAGCAGCCTGTAAGCTTCAATCATGAGCGGCACATGCGATGCCTTGAGTGAGACCTTTATCAGCCGGAAATCCAGGTCTTCCAGTAATCTGATGTGCCCCAGGGCGCTCTCCGCCATTCCCCTCGCGCTGGGGCCCTGGTACTTGGCCAGGAGCTCTTTTTCCAGCGATCCCGCGTTAACACCGATACGGATTGGAATTTGGCGTTCTTTGGCCGCCTTCACGACCTCCTTGACCTTCCATGCCTCACCGATGTTGCCCGGGTTCAGGCGCAAGCCGTCAACACCGTTTGCCAGGGCCTCCAGGGCCAGGCGGTAATCGAAGTGGATGTCAGCGATTAGCGGCAGAGGCGAGTGAGCCTTAATTTCCTTCAGCGTCCCGGCTGCCTGGGAATCCACCACAGCGAGTCTGACCACCTCGCAGCCCGCGGCTGCCAGGGCGCCAATCTGGCTGAGCGTCGCCATTACATCCCGGGTATCGGTATTGGTCATAGATTGAACAACGACCGGCGCACCACCCCCGATTAATACCGGACCAACCCTGACCTGCAGGGACTTTCTCCGCTTAATCTCTGCCATGGCTCCTCCCTCAGGCCTTGCCGCCAATCAGGCGCAGGATGTCGTTATATGTTATCACAATCATCAGCAGGATGAGAAGGGCAAATCCAACCAGGTGAATGAAGTTTTCCTTAGCCGGATCCAGAGGTTTGCCTCTAAGACCTTCTACGCCCAGAAACACCAGCCTGCTTCCGTCCAGAGCTGGAATAGGAAACAGGTTGAGCAGGCCAAGTTGAATGCTCAGCATGCCCGTCAGTTGCAGAAGGTAGGCCCATCCCTGGGAAGCGCCCTGGCCAATAGCGTTGACGATTGCCACCGGCCCTCCCACCTCGGCAGGCATTTTACCTGTTATCATTTCAAACAAACTGATTATGATAAATTTTGTGAAACGATAGGTGCATTGCACGCCAAAGACTGCCGCTTCAAGCGTCCCCTTTTTTTCGTAAACCGTAGACGCCAGGACCCCAATAATGGCTACTTTGTTTTGCGGGTCATACTGCGGAGTCACTTTGATCTGCTTGATCTGGCCCTCGCGCTCCACGCTCAGGGTCAGCTCTTTTCCGCCGCTCTGGTAAATTACCCGGGTCAGGTCTTCCCATTTTGGCGTCTTAATCCCGTTAATCTCAATGATTTTGTCATTTGGCCTAAGACCTGCGGCTGAGGCCGGCTTATCCTTCATGACATCACCGATAACATTGGAATCAGACTGCACCGGCACCCCGATAAAGGTGAACACCGCCACAAATAAGACCATGGCCAGGATGAAGTTCATGAACGGTCCGGCAAAAATAATGCCCATGCGCTGCAGCACGCTCTTGTTCATGAAACTCCCGGGATCGCTGGGCGGAGCTATGCCCTCTTCTCCCTCATCCATGCCGGCCATCCGGACGAAACCGCCCAGGGGCAGCAGCCGCAAAGCATACAAGGTTCCTTTTCTGGTCCAGCCCACAACTTTTGGTCCCATACCCATGCTGAATTCCAAAATCCGCACCCCGAATAATCTGGCTACGGTATAGTGTCCCAACTCATGGCCCATAATCAGCAGGCCGAACACAAATATGGAAGCAAGAGCTGTTAGCAATGAGAACACGTCCTTTCGGTTCGATTCAGGTATTTACAGCCGCCAGGCGGCCCACCCTAAGGTGAAAACTTCGACCCAAGGTGCTATGCTTTTCTGGCATGTCCCAGTCGCAGGGTTTCTTCCCTGGCCCAGACGTCGGCGGCAAGGATTTGCTCCAGGTTTGGGGCGTCCACCACGGTGTGACGGGACATGACCTGATCCACCAACCGGGTAATTTCCGGAAAACTCACCTTTTCCTGCAGAAAGAGGTTCACAGCTGCTTCATTGGCGGCATTCATGACTGCCGGCAGGGTTCCTCCCCGTCGTCCGGCAGCAAAAGCCAAAGCCAGGGCCGGAAAAGTTTCCAGGTCCGGCTCTTCAAAACTCAGGGTCTTTCCCGCCAAGTCGAGTTTAGGGAAAGTGTTCCCAGCCCGGTCCGGATAGGACAGCGCATACTGGATCGGAATCCGCATGTCTGGGCGTCCCAGGTGGGCCAGGACAGAACCGTCCTTGTACTCAACCATGGAATGGATGATACTTTGCGGGTGTACCAAGACAGAAATCTGCTCCCAGTCCACCCCGAACAACCAGTGAGCTTCGATTACCTCCAAGCCCTTATTCATCATGGTGGCCGAGTCAATCGTAATCTTGTCCCCCATGGCCCAGTTGGGATGCTGCAGCGCTTCAGTTTTAGTTACCTTTTGCAGTTCATTATTGCTGCGGCCGCGGAACGGCCCACCGGAAGCGGTGATGATTAGTCGCGAAACCGCCCGGTTTTCCCTCTCCAGGCACTGGAAAATAGCCGAGTGTTCACTGTCAACCGGCAGAATCGATACCCCGTGCTTTTTCGCCTCCGCTGTAACCAGTGCGCCGGCGGAAACCAGAGTCTCCTTGTTGGCCAGCGCAATATTCTTGCCGGCGCGGATGGCGTTAAGAGTGGGCACCAGCCCGGTACACCCGGAGACCGCAGTCACTACCGTCTCTGCCTGCCTGTTGGTGGCTGCAGCAGAGATGCCGTTCAAACCGGTTACAACGTCGATATTGAGTCCGGCCAGGTTCCGCGCCAGTTCACTTGCCTTGCTTTCGTCCATAATTGCCACGAGAACCGGGCTATAGCGGCGCGCCTGCTCCGTCAGCAGGTCCACATTGGACCCTGCAGCCAGAGCCACCACCTGGAACTGTTCAGGGAATTCATCCACCACTTCAAGGGTCTGTCTGCCGATAGACCCGGTCGACCCAAGGATTGCTATCTTCTTACGCATCATAAACTCCTATTCCCGCGGACCCTTAAACACCCCGGCCCTCGCCAGGGCATGATAAATAATCACCAGCGCCGGTCCAAGAATTAAACCCCATCCACCTAACAGCCTGGCGCCTACGTACATGGATATCAGGGTAGGCAGGGGATCGAGTCCGATATTTTTCGACAGCAGTTTCGGTTCCAACACCTGGCGTACTGCCACAATTATCCCCCAGACTACTGCCAGTTTGATGCCAAACCCAACCTGTCCGATGATCAGATTCCAGAATATCCAGGGCAAAAACAAAAGTCCGGTACCGACCACCGGCATGAGGTCCAGTAAACCTGTCAGAACCCCTATGGTAAAAGCGTAATCCAGGCCCAGCAGAAACAAGCCGACTGTGGTCAGGACCATAGTGATGCCTATCAGAGTAAGTTCTGCTTTCAGAAACCCCGCTACGGCCGCACCCAAGTCGGTTGAGACTGTGCGGACACCGCCTTTCCATCTCCGGGGAAAAATTGAATGCAGAAACACTTTTACCCGGGGAAAATCGGCGCTGATAAAATAAGTGCCAATTATAGCAATCAGGAAAACCGCCAGGGTGCCCGGCAGCGCTGCCAAAACTTTTAGCAAAAACACACTGGTGGCCGAGGCCCAGGTCTTCAAATGGGCAAACATATCCTGGGTGCTGTTGAATACAGCATCCTTCACGCTGGGATTCAGGTTAATCAGGTACTGCACCTTTTGGATTTGGCCGGAAAGATAGGCAACAATCTGGTCATAGGACGGAAAAGATACAGCCAGGTTGTTCAGTTCTGTGTGCAGTCGGTTGATCACTGCAAACAGCAGCAGTCCCAAGATGCCGTATACCAGCAGTAAGGAAAGCAGGGAGGCGTAGCTGCGGCGTATTTTAGTAAAAGCGGTAATGCGCTGCACCACCGGTTCCAGCAGGAAAGCGAGCAGCAGCGCAAGAATGAAAGGCAAAAGAGCTGCAGCCAGCTGTTTGAACACATCCGAAAATACGGGCAAAAACGATTGGAAAAAGAAGGTAAAAACCTTGAGGCTCACCAGCACCAAGGTAATTACTGCCAGGCGGTTAAGGTTAACCGCTAAAGAATGCTTGTTACGGTTTTGCGCCACGTCTCACACCTCAACTTATTATCAGCGCCACGAAAAGGTAGTATACAGCAGGAACGGTAAAAAGGATACTGTCAAAGCGGTCCAGTACCCCGCCGTGGCCCGGAATCAGCCAACCCGAATCCTTTACGCCTGCAAAGCGTTTTAGGGCTGATTCCACCAGATCACCCAACTGGGCGCTGATCCCTACAGCCGACGCCAGCACGCACATGAGCCCTGGAGTAAGGCTTTGGTCCGGCAGCAGCTTGCCAACAATAAAGGCTGCTGCCACCGCAGCAAGAACGCCGCCTATAGCCCCTTCCACCGTCTTGTTGGGGCTTACCAGTGGAGCCAGCTTGTGCCTTCCCAAGACCCGGCCCACAAAGTATGCTCCCGTATCCGTTGCCCATGTCAGGCCGATAGCCAGAAAAGTGAGATAGATTCCCTGGTTTAGCCCCCTCAGCAAAATAATATGGGAAAAGAGCAGCGCCACATAGGTTACCGCAAAAAAATTAAACGACAAGTCTTCAATCCGCTGTTGGGGATACCTGAAAACAAAAAACACCAGGCAATAAATCAGCCAGAGGGCAAAGAGAAAAAACAAAAACCTGCCTTGTTCAAGGTATGCGCCCAAGACCAGGATTAATCCGCCAACGTAACCTGAAATTTTCCAGGACTTCAGGCCGAGTCCCGCAACCATCCCGAACAACTCGCGCAAGGCCAGCAGCGTTAACACTCCAGTGGCGAAAAGGAGGAAAAGTCCACCCTTGTACACAATGAAAAGAAATAAGGGCCCTAAGACCACAGCACTGATTATACGCGTCAGGAGCATCAGATCACCGCCGTAAAACACTAATTAGTACTCAATGGGATATTCTTACAGGTCAAGGAGTCAGGAGTCAGGAGTCAGGAGTCAGGAGTCAGGAGTCAGAATGTTTAAGATCGCGCCTCATTCTGACTACTGACTCCTGAGTAAACCCGAAGCCGGTTATACGTTACCATCAGTGGATGAAGTCTTTCAAGGCCCGGAAGCGGGCATGCACTCGGACTTCGGACTTCGAACATCGGACCTCTATTTGATGCCCCCGTACCGGCGGTCACGCTGTTGGTAAACCAGTAAGGCCTTGAGCAATTGAATCTTATTAAAGTCAGGCCAGAGGGTATCGGTGACATAAATTTCTGAATAGGCCAACTGCCAGAGCAGGTAATTGCTTACTCTCATTTCCCCGGAAGTTCTGATGAGAAAATCAGGGTCGGGCAAACCTGCCGTATAAAGAAAGCCCGCAAACATTTCTTCATTTATATCTTCCGGCTGGCATTTTCCCTTCTTCACCAGGCGAGCTATCTCCCGGGTGGCATTGATTATTTCGACCCGTCCACCGTAATTCAAGGCGAGGTTCAGGACCAATCCGGTGTTACTAGCAGTGAGCTTCCCGGCCCGGGCCAGTTCCGCCTGGGCAGCCTGGGGCAGCTCGCTCAGACCCCCGATAGCCCGGATCCGTACATTGTTGCGGTGGAGTTCCTCCGTTTCCCGCTGCAGATATTCAATTAGCAGGTCCATCAAAATATTCACTTCATCCCTGGGTCTCTTCCAGTTTTCCGTGGAAAATGCGTAAACAGTCAGGACCTCCAGGCCAAGATTGGAACAGGTTTTTACGGCGGTTCGCAGGGCCTCAACTCCAGCCCGGTGTCCCAAACTGCGGGGCAAACCCCTTTTTCTGGCCCAACGGCCGTTACCGTCCATAATAATCGCCAAGTGCCTGGGCAGATTATGCAGAGCGCCAAGCAGGTCTGCCTCAGTTTCCTCCGCGTCCTTGTTTCTGTTAAATTTTGCCCAGAACTGTCGTAAGTCCACCAAATTAACCTCCGCAGCAGTCCCTAGTTCCTAACAAAAACCCCCTGTTTCAGGGGGTTGTTTCTGTCTGGGCCTGAATAGCTCCCAGCGGGCATGCAGTTAGACAAATCCGGCATCCCGTGCACATATCAGGGTGGATAGAATAAGAACCCTCTGTGAGCCGGATGGCCCCAATCGGACAGGAGTCGGTACAGATTCCACACTGCAGGCATCTCTCGCGTAAAATGATATATGTCATTTTACTCCCTTATAATCCCTGAAAGCTATGACCAATTCACAATCTCCGGCAGCCAGAGTTCTTTGCCTCACTACCCTCGCTTCACCCACTGGCTCACCGCCCCGGGGCGGCCGGGTGGTTTTAATTTGTACATTTCCGATTCCGGCGTCTGCCAGCACCTTCTTGGCTTCAGTCAATTCCAGCGCCACAACGTCAGGCAGCATATCAATAACCCCTAGTGTTTTATTCTAAGTGAAGTATTCAGAAGTCAGGAGTCAGAATTCGGACTCCCATACCGCCAAGCGGCACCACTGATGAATGAAACATGACTTAAGATAGGTCATACTGATTCTGACTTCCGAGTGAGTCAATCAAGAACCGTCCCCAACTGACTCATGACTCTTGAATTCTGACCCCAAAGCGTTTCCTAGACCTCCATGATTTCCTGTTCTTTAACTTCCAAGACATGGTCTACTTCTTTGATGAATTTGTCTGTAGACTTTTGAATATCTTCCTGGGCTCTTTTAGCATCGTCCTCTGAAACCTCGTGTTCCTTTTCCATCAGCTTAATGTGGTCGTTGGCATCCCGGCGGATATTGCGGATGGCTACCTTGGTCTCTTCGGCTTTTTTCTTAACGACCTTAACCAGTTCACTGCGCCTTTCCTTCGTCAGCTGGGGGATAGCGATGCGGATAACCTGGCCATCGCTGGATGGAGTAAGCCCAAGGTCAGATTTCAAAATCGCCTTTTCCACAGTGGGCAGGGAGGATTTGTCCCACGGCTGAATTACGAGCAGACGAGGTTCGGGCGCCGAGATGTTAGCCAGTTGGTTGACAGGAGTAGGCACACCGTAATAATCCACGCTGACCTTGTCCAGCAAGCTAGGATTGGCCCGACCCGCCCGCAAGGTGCCGTACTCCCTGCGCAAGGCGTCAAGGGCTTTTTTCATCCTGTCCTCTGCATCCTGCATAATTTCCCGGATCATTGAATTTCCCTCCCAATATAGGTTCCGATTTTCTCACCCTGTATGACCTTGCGGATGTTTCCCTGTTCATTCAGATTAAACACGATGAGGGGTATGCTGTTGTCCATGCACAGGGATGTTGCAGTGGAGTCCATAACACCCAGTCCCTTGTTGAGAACTTCAATATATGTCAAATCCTCAAATTTAGTCGCGCCCTCATTTTTCAAGGGGTCGGAATCATAGACCCCGTCCACCCGTTTGGCCATCAAAATTACTTCCGCTTCAATCTCAGCGGCCCGCAGCGCTGCCGTGGTATCTGTGGAAAAGTAGGGATTACCTGTGCCGGCAGCGAAAATAACCGCCCGGCCCTTTTCCAGGTGCCTGATCGCCCGCCGCCGGATGTAGGGTTCAGCTACCTGCCGCATATCGATAGCAGACTGCACCCTGGTATCCACCCCATGCTTTTCCAGGCCATCCTGCAAGGCCAGTGAGTTCATCACTGTAGCCAGCATACCCATGTAGTCCGCCGTAGCTCTGTCCATGCCGCCGGCGCTGCCTGCAATGCCGCGCCAGATATTGCCCCCACCGACCACTATGGCCACTTGAACTCCCATTTCGACTATTTCTTTAACCTGGGTAGCAATATTATTGACAATTTCCTGGTTTATGCCGTAACCCAGGCTTCCCGCCAGGGCTTCCCCGCTCAATTTGAGCACAATCCGCTGGTATTTTGATTTTGCCATAAAAGGAAATACCCCCGCTTCCGTAAATATCTTTCTACAAATTGGCCCAAATTCCTTTCGCTGCAGTCCTGGTAATTTGCAAAAAGAGAACACCGGAACGGGTGTCCTCCTAAACTCCAAACCGGATTAACGGCTCATTTCCTTCATTACTTCAGCGGCAAAATCATCCTGGCGTTTTTCCAGTCCCTGTCCCATTTCCCACCGCACAAAACGGCGCACAGAAATCTTCTCGCCAATTTTAGACGTCTTCTCCAAAACCAGGTCCTTGACAGTCTTATCAGGGTCTTTGACAAAAGGCTGCTCCATCAGACAAAACTCTTTGTAAAACTTTTCAATCCTGCCTTCAACCATTTTGTCCACGATTTTTTCAGGTTTGCCTTCATTTAAAGCCTGAACCCGCAAAATGTCCCGTTCGTGCTGCAGCACAGCCTCAGGCACATCTTCTCTGTTCAAATACTCCGGTTTAGCGGCCGCTATCTGCATTGACAGATCCTTGACCAGGGCGCGAAACTCTTCTCCGTTGGCCACGAAGTCCGTTTCACAGTTTACTTCCAGCAGGACGCCGATCCTGCCGCCGCCATGAATATAGGAATCTACGATCCCTTCCGCAGCAATCCGGCCCTCTTTCTTGGCCGCCGCGGCTAGACCTTTTTCCCTTAAAAAGTCAACGGCTTTGTCCATGTTTCCGTCTGTGCCGGCCAGAGCCTTCTTGCAGTCCATCATCCCCGCCCCGGTACGCTCGCGGAGTTCTTTAACCATCGCAGCAGTTACTTCCGCCATTCAATATGTACCCCCTTAAACCTTATCAAATTATTCCTAACCAAATTCTCCAGTAAATATACAAGGGTATTCAGAATTCAGTAGTCAGAACTCAGAATTCTTTAAATGACAGCCGTTGTCTTATTCTGACTCCTGACTCCTGACTCCTATGTCGCACAAAAAAGGTAGGATGAACCAGCGGGTATGCTACCCGGAACCGGTCACCCTACCTCTGTCAATTATTCCTCAACTCCCACAGCTTCCGCTGCCTCTTCCTGGGCCCCGTGGGTCCCTTCGATTACAGCATCAGCCATTTTTGCAGTCAGGAGCTTCACGGCCCGGATAGCATCATCATTGCCTGGAATGACTACATTGATTTCGTCAGGATCGCAGTTGGTGTCTACGATTCCAACTATGGGAATATTCAACTTGCGGGCTTCAGCCACAGCAATACGTTCTTTGCGGGGGTCCACCACAAACAAAGCCGAAGGCAGTTTACGCATTTCCTTGATACCACCCAGGAAGCGCTCCAATTTTTCCATTTCATGCAAAAGCTGAGCCACTTCTTTTTTCGGCAGAACTTCAAAAGTGCCTTCAGCCTGCATTTTTTCCAACTGGCGCAACCGGTCAATTCTCTTTTGGATGGTCTGAAAATTTGTCAGCATTCCGCCCAGCCAGCGCTCGTTGACAAAGAACATACCGCAGCGAAGCGCTTCCTCTTTCACCGATTCCTGGGCCTGCTTTTTGGTACCGACAAAGAGGATAGTGCCGCCGTTAGCCGCTGCATCCCGCACGTAATTGTAAGCTTCTTCAACCTTCTTGACAGTTTTTTGCAAGTCGATGATGTAGATGCCGTTACGTTCGGTAAAAATGTAGCGAGCCATTTTGGGGTTCCAGCGACGGGTTTGGTGCCCGAAGTGAACACCGGCCTCCAACAGTTGCTTCATAGAGATTACAGCCATTAATTACACCTCCTCTCCCGGTCGTTTGTTTCCTCCGCCCGTTTCATCTCCCACCGGACCGGAAAACCGGCAACACCGGAGCGGATCCAACAAGCGTGTGTAATACACCCTAAACAATATAGCATAAGCCACCAATTCTGGCAAGCAAAATAAGCTTAATCAATTAAATTGCTGTTTATTCCGTTTGTTTGCGCAAGATTCTCCAAATCAAGCAGCAACCGGTTCCAGGGTTGGTATTGCTCGTCCAGGAAATAGGTCTTACGCCTGGTTCGCAGGCGCAAGTACTCCCGTCCTTCAGGGTAAGCCAGCAGGGTTATTTCCAACAGGTCCTTCGGCTTGAATTCACGTTTAAACACCTTGCCGTAAAAACCCAGCGCATTGGGAGAAACCATCAGGTACTTATCCCAGCTGTTTAGCGCTATCCAGCCGAGCACAATCAAGTCGCACGCATACAAGCCGGCCAGGCTGTAAACATAAACCGGCCGAAAAAGGCCT
>JAJZPO010000129.1 GCA_021811155.1 Bacillota bacterium
CGGCTTGGCTTCGGCCGGATGGAACCCGGTGTGAACGTGTACTGCAAAAAGGTGCTGATTCAGGAGCAGGCGAAAGAGATCCTGCCCGAGTGGCTGCGCTTTGTCAAGGGAGTGGTGGACAGCGAGGAACTGCCCCTGAACATCTCCCGGGAAACCATGCAGGACAGCGCTTTGGTGGCGAAGCTCAACAAGGTAGTGACCGGCCGCTTCCTCAGGTTCCTCAATGACCAAGCTAAGTCTGAACCGGACAAGTACAAGGAGTTTTACCAGAGCTTCAACTTCTTCCTCAAGGAAGGGGCAGCCAATGACTTCACCCATAGACAGGAACTGGTGAAGCTGCTCCGCTTCGAGTCCTCCAAAACCGCTCCCGGCGAGCTTATCTCCCTGGCGGATTATGTTGGACGCATGCCGGAAGCTCAGACGGCTATCTATTATGTCAACGGGCCGACCCGGGAAGTAATCGAAGCCGGGCCCTACCTGGAAGTGTTCCGCGACAAGGATTTCGAAGTGCTTTACACCAATGAGGCCATCGATGATTATGTTTTGGGACTCTTAGGCGAATACGAGGGTAAGAAATTAATCTCCGCCGACCAGACAGAGCTTGACCTGGGCGGGACCGCCTCTGAGCAGGACGCTCTTTCCGAGGAGGAAGTGAAGGATTTCAATGCCTGGCTGAAAGAGGTTCTGGGCGGCAAAGTGACAGAGGTGCGCGCCTCCAAGCGCCTGTTGGACAGCCCCGCCATCCTTCTAAGCCCCTATGGTACACACAGCATGCAGCGCATGATGCAGCTGGTAAACCGGGACTTAAACCAGACTGTTCCGGGTGTGCTGGAGATAAACGGGAGCCATCCATTAATTAAGCGGCTTAACGAGATCCGGAAGCAAGGGGAAGATTTCGCTAAGGTCGCGGCGGAACAGTTGTATGAGAATGCGGAGATTGCCGCAGGCATTATGGTTGATCCGAGAAGTATGGTGAACAGGCTGAACGAAATTTTGCAGAGAGCTTTGGGGTGATCTGTCCAGCCATGGCTAAAACGCAGGGGAGACTGCTTGCTTGAGCGAGCAGTCTCCCTTTTGTTAGACCGCTCTCGCGGGGATCCGGCGGGCGCCGGACCGCGGGTTTTGTCTCAGCAGAGAGCAGACAGTGATAGCGCTGCAAAACGCCCTGCGTTATCTGTCGGAGGACCTTCACGCTGTTCTGGCCCCGGAGTTTGTGCAGGAAATCCGGGACAGGGGGCGGATCTACGCCTACCGCTACCGGCCTGCAGGACGCCTGTACGGCAAACCTGTCCACGAGTATAAGGGCAACTGCCTGGAGGGCAAAGCTTTTCAGGTGATGATTGACCGCAGGGGATTGTGTACGGAACCTTCAACACCCTGCTCAACGCCGGGCGGCTAAAACTTGGAATCCCGCCCGGTGGGGACTTGCGCGGCCGCCTCTTCCTCTCCTCGGGGTTGGGAGGTATGAGCGGGGCCCAGCCCAAGGCTGTGGAAATAGCCCGCGGTGTCGGCATCGTTGCTGAAGTTGACTACTCCAGAATCAAGACCAGGCTTGACCAGGGCTGGGTGAACGGGTCGGCCGGGAATTAAGCATCCCGGTTTATTTGTATGAGAAAGCAGCAGCCAGGCCGGAGCGGCACAATCTGGCCGAGGTGCGGCACACCTGGTTTCATTGACCCTCACACCCACCCCCTGTACGCCGGTTCGCGGGAAAATGAACTGGGCCTGAAACTAAAAGTCCATGCCGACGAGTTGGCGGCTTCGGGCGGAGCTGAGCTGGCTGCCAGGCTCGGGGCTGCCAGCGCCGAGCATTTGCTGCAGGCGTCAGACACCGGCATCAAACAGATGGCTGAAAAGGGGGTTGTAGCGGTGCTGCTCCCGGCCACATCCTTCAACCTGACCGCTCATGCCTATGCCAGGGCCAGAGATTTGTCGGTTCATATTTTGTCGATTTCCTGGAGCCAGGCCTCCGGGCTGGCGTCGCTGGGCATGCGCCAGTCACCGCGGGGTGAGAGGGCGATGGAACCCACCTTAGGCCCGTCGGGCAGACAGGAGCGCTTGAACTGCTGTGAGAAAAACCTGGCATAGAAGACCTTGAGGTAGCGCTTAATAGTCGAACTATCATATCTATTCTGGAAGGCTATGGTTGCCAGCAGATAAATTTTGGCAGGGGTGTAACCGAAGCGCAGCATATTATAAAGGAAGAAATCATGCAGGTCGTAGGAACCGAGAATTTCCTCGGTTTTTTGTTCTATCTTTCCTTCTTTGTCCGGCGGCAGGAGCTCCGGGCTGACAGGTGTGTTGGAAATGTCTTTCAGCACAGCCGAGACCTTCTGGTTTTCGGTGCTGTCCGAGTACCACTCGACCAGGTAGCGCACCAGGGTCTTGGGGATGCCGGCGTTGACCGCATACATGCTCATGTGGTCCCCGTTGAAGGTGGCCCAGCCCAGGGCCAGTTCGGACAAATCCCCGGTGCCAACCACCAGGCCGTTTTCTTTATTGGCCAGGTCCATCAGAATCTGGGTGCGTTCCCTGGCCTGGACATTTTCGTAGGTGGTATCAAAAGTGTTGGGATCGTGCCCGATGTCTTTAAAGTGCTGCAGGCAGGCATCTCTAATGGGAATCTCCCTCAGATCAACCCCCAGTTCTTGCATTAGTTGGCAGGCATTGTTGTAGGTCCTGCCGGTAGTGCCGAAACCGGGCATGGTTACCGCGACGATACCGGACCTGTCCCGGCTGAGCGAATCAATAGCAGCAATGCACACCAGCAAAGCCAGGGTTGAATCGAGCCCGCCGGAGATGCCCACCACCACCTTGGGAATCCCGGTTTTTAAGAGGCGCTGCCGCAACCCTGTAGACTGAATTCGGAAAATTTCCCGGCACCTGAGGTCCCTTTCTTCCTTTCGGCCCGGAACGAAGGGGAAGGCCTCAATGGGATGTTTCAACTCCTCAACCGTTGCCGGCTCGAGAGAAAAGTCAACAGTGGTGTAGTTTTTTGGTTCGATTTTACCCATGTAGCTGTTGAACTTCCTTCTGTCAGCTGAAAGACGCTCAATATCGAGGTCGGAGAAGATCAGCTCCGATTCTTGCGGAAAAACGAGTTCCGTCAACATGAGTCCGTTCTCGGCAATAATCGAGTGGCCGCCAAAGACCACATCTGTGGTTGATTCACTTTGTCCTGCTGAGACATAGACGTATCCCGTCATGCAGCGGGCGGACTGCTGTTTGACCAGGTCCCTGCGGTATTCTCCCTTGCCCACTACTTCGTTGCTGGCAGACAGATTCAGGATCAAATTTGCGCCATAAAGTGCGTGGTAAGAGCTGGGCGGGATTACAGTCCACAAATCTTCGCAGATTTCCACCCCAATACACAGGTCTGAATTTTGGTCTTTAAACAGCAAGGTTTCGGAAAAGGGCGCTTCCTGTCCGGCCAGGTTGATTCTTTCGCTCAGCCTGTTAAGGGCAGGACTGAACCACCTTTTTTCGTAGTACTCGTTGTAGTTAGGGATATAGGTTTTGGGCACAACGCCCAGAATTTTCCCGCGCTGAAAAACCACCGCAGTGTTGAAAAGTTGGTTGTCAACTGCTGCGGGCATGCCGACCGATATCAGGATATCGTGTTTTGCCAGGTCTGATACCAACTGCTTAAGCTGTGTTTCTGCTGTTGCAAGCAGTTTCCGCTGCAGAAACAGGTCATTGCAGGTATAGCCGGTGAGAGCAAGTTCAGGGAAAACCAGTATCTGAACATTCATTTTTACTGCTTCTTCTGCCAGCCGTTTTATCTCCGCGGCATTGAAAATGGGATTGCCGACTTTTAACACGGGGACCGCTGCCCCTACTCTTACATATCCATACTGACTCAGACTGATCATGCTGCTAAATTCCTTTCCATCCCGGATATCATATGGTCCATGCTAAGCATCTGTTGCCAGCATCCGGTTCCCACCAGTTTTTAGGATTGCTCGAAATTGCGAGTTTTCTGTATCGATTCTACTACATAGGAGCAAACCCCTGCCGGTAAAGCAAATTTATCTTGGCAGAGGCTGGGCAGAAGGAGAAAGCGTCAGGAATAGGGAATAACAAGTCAAATCGGCAGTAAACTTTAGGAAAACCAGAAGAAGGACGGAAGATGGCAAGATATCTTTATGTTATTTCCTTTGACGGGCTGGCCGCGTTGGATTTGGACTACATTAAGACTTTGCCCAATTTTCGCGAGTTTTTGCAGAAAGCTTCGTATGCCCGCAAGGTCTATACTGTTTACCCCAGTCTGACCTACCCGGCCCATGCCACCATAGTAACAGGAAAATACCCTAAAAACCACGGCGTTGTTAATAATACCCTGCTGCAACCAAGACGTATGTCGCCTGACTGGTATTGGCAGCGAAAATATATCAAGGGGCAAACCATTTTCGACTTGGCGGTCCAGCGGGGATTGAAGGTTGCTGCCCTGTTATGGCCGGTGACGGCGAAAGCAAAACTTCATTATAATATGCCGGAGATCTTTGCCAACAGGTCATGGCACAACCAAGTCCTGGTTTCCTTACTGAACGGCAGCCCTTTATACCAAATCAGTTTGAACCACAAGTTCGGGCATCTGCGCCAGGGCTTGCGGCAGCCTCATCTGGATAACTTTACCCACCAGTCCTTACTCTATACGATCAGACAGAAAAAGCCAAACCTCACGCTTGTTCATTACACCGACCTGGATTCCATGCGCCAT
This sequence comes from Bacillota bacterium, assembly GCA_021811155.1. GTDB lineage: Bacteria > Bacillota > Desulfitobacteriia > Desulfitobacteriales > JAJXUE01 > JAJZPO01. The sequence goes on from JAJZPO010000129.1 coordinate 4,721, forward strand.
TATCACGGGTTTAATTCCAAACAGGCGCGCGCAGCCTTGGACAGACATGATCAAAGACTGGGTGAGATTATCAGGACGTTAAGGGAGAGCGGCATGTATGATGAAAGCGCACTCATTGTCCTGGGGGACCACAGCAGCCTGGACGAGGAGAAAATCATCAACCTGAATGTGCTGCTTCAGCAAAAGGGCTACATCGACGTTGATGCCAGTGGCCGGATTGTAAACTACAGGGCCATTGTCAAAAGCTGTGACGGTTCGGCTTATGTTTATGTCAAGCAGAATCAGCCTGCGGAATTAGTTGCACGGCTGTCGACGCTGCTCAGGAACTTCAACCGCGAACATAACTGCCTGGAAGCAGTCTATTCCCGGGAGGAGGCGGTCAAGCTTGGCGCCGACCCGGGATGCGCCCTGATGCTGGAGGCTAACCAAGGGTATTATTTCCTGGATGATTCAGTAGGAGAGGTCATCAGCCCAGTTCAACCTGAACGGCCTCATCACACCAGGGCCGCTCATGGTTATTCTCCCTTCAAGCAGGATTACACCACGGTTTTCATGGCCTCGGGAAAGGGAATAAAAGAGGGGATTATTGTTGACGCAATGAACTTGGTGGATGAAGGGCCTACCATCGCCAAACTTTTGGGACTCGACCTGGAGGAGGGGGACGGGCGGATAATTGATGAAATATTGGCATAACTTGAGGGGTCTGGTTATATGTCTTTAGCAAAGGGTTCACACGGTCTTCAGGATTATCAGAGGGGGAGTAAGATGTTCAAACTCAGTAAGACAGAGAAAAGCTGGGCTTTTTATGACTGGGGAAATTCAGCCTACAGTATGACAATTACCTCAACCATACTTCCGCTCTACTTCAAGGCCGTTTTTGCCAGCGGGGGCGGGGAGTCAACCCTGTCCACAGCTTATTGGGGCTATGCCAATTCTATTTCCACTCTGCTGGTGGCTGTCATTGCCCCAATACTTGGCACTTTGGCTGATTACAGGGGGTATAAGAAGAAGTTCTTTGTCGCATTCTTTATCTTGGGTGTGGCGTTTACGGCCCTGTTGGCAGTAGTGCCGGACAAATACTGGCCCCTGCTCCTGGTCTTTTATATCCTGAATGCCATAGGTTTTTCGGGCAGCCTGGTGTTTTATGATGCATTCCTGATTGATGTCACGACCAAAGAGCGCATGGATATGGTTTCAAGTATGGGCTATGGCCTGGGATATATCGGGAGCACCATACCCTTTATCCTCTGTATGGCCATAGTGATCCTGGCCCAGTTTGGCATGCTGCCGCTTTCCGTGGCTGGGGCTTCCAAGCTTGCATTCGTGATTACTGCTATCTGGTGGGCGGTCTTTACCCTGCCAATGCTCAAGCGGGTAAAACAGGAATACGGCATAGAGGTTGAGCGAAGGCCTGTCAAAAACAGCTTTGTGCGTCTGGGAAACACACTAAAAAATATCCGGCAGCACAAGACGGTGTTCTTGTTCTTGCTGGCTTATTTCTTTTATATTGACGGAGTAAATACAATAATTACCATGGCCACTTCTTATGGTGCGGACCTGGGTATCAGTACACCCAATCTGCTGATCATCCTTTTGGTTACTCAGTTTGTGGCCACCATCCTCA
>JAJZPO010000027.1 GCA_021811155.1 Bacillota bacterium
TGCGTATTTACAGTTGTATAAATTGATATTTACCGCTTCAATCAGGGCTTCATTATTCAGCTTGGTATATAAGATATGAAAGCCTGGTGAATTGGCCCTTACGTTCCTATACTGCTCAAGTGTGATACTGCCCGGCGGAGTATTCTCAATGTCGATTTCTACTTCATCAATGGAGACGAAAGGCTTAATCTTGGGCTTTGTCGTGAACTGGACCACCACTCATACCCCCTTCAAGGCGCACATTGTGCAAACAGCCTCGACCTTACCGGTAGCTACCAACTCCTTCAGCCCTGGCTGCTCCCAACACTCTTCCCCGCATTTTGGGCAAGTAGTAAGTACCCAGTCTGCCCTAGCTGGTACATTTTTCGCTAGCGGCAGACATACATGGCCCGGCTCGCCGTTCCAAGGTGCTATTCTCATTTCATCACGCCTCTCATTTTTTTGGGATCATGTATGGTGCCGCATCTGTACTCATTTCCTGGCCAATCTTGACTAGCCGACTCTTTACCCAGTCGAACCATTCTCTGTGCGGAAGGAATGTGGGAAAATAATTTCTCGCCACTTGTCTATATTCGGCTAATTCACCGCTCAGCCAGGCTCTTGGTAGGTAAAACCACCAGGGTTCGTATTTGATGCTAAGCTTGTCCGCCCAACAAAGCCTGGAGGGCTGGACTCCCGCGCTCCTCGCATAATGTCGAGAGTGGAGAAGGCACAGATAGAAATGCTCTTTGCCTAACCATTTTCTAGCCAATTCAGCCGCAAACTCAGGATGCCGTTCACCTTCTGGGCCATCCATGTTAGGGCTAAACCAATAGCCCCAATCATGGATTATGATACAAACTAGCTCCTTCCAGCTTGGCTTGCCATAGAGCCTTCTCCATGCCAGGAGAACGGTTATCGGGTGCCAAATAAACTGATGGACTCCAAAAAGTAAGCTTTTCTTCCCGACTTTCACGTCCTCACGCCCCCCTCTCAACTTAATCTAATCAACCTTTTCTTTGCCTTTTTCTCTCACCGATTTTGTTGTAAATATCAGCAATGACAATACCTGCCCTTGTTAACTCAGCATCATTTTGAATTAGATTGTGCTTATTTAACCTTACAAGCTGCTTTCGGGAAACCAGAAGAAGATTATTAATTTCAACATTCTTCTTGTTACCATCCCCGAAAATTAACACATGACCTTTTGGTACCGGCCCATTTGTTGCCTCCCAAACGAGGATATGTTTTCCTTTCCACTTGTTTGGATCTGCAATTTTAACCTCTGGATAGCCGTCAGTATTAACTCTTTCGGAGCCAACTGGCTTGTAATTCCACGGCTTGTTCCCTTTTTTGAATTGGGTTGATTCTCCGCCGCACGTAACTCCTTTTTTACCTTTGTTCCACGGGATTATGCCTTTCTTGAATTGCGTGGGCTTATATCCTGTATTAAGTCGACAATCAATGCCGTTGTGTAGTCCATGGCGGTCAGCAAGCGAAACCACTGCTGAAACCTTTAGGTTCATCCCGAACTGCTTGTTGAGCATATCAGTTAATTCTTTAAAGTGGCACCCGGAGATATTGGCTTTTATATAGTCGATATGTTCAGTGCTGTATTTGCGATTGCTCATAAATCAACCCCCAAGTAATTCAAGCAATCTTCCCTTAGGTGGCTTTGCATCGTTAACCCTTATGTCACCGTCATTTATAGCTATATTTGCTTTTAATACAAGTGAGCCGTTCGCAATTACCTGCGTCGCAATGTCTGATACAGCTTTTGCCCTATTGATCTCCTCTTGCAATGCTTCCCCTTTCAGGTCCTCATCACCCAGACGCTCCAGCTGGGCGAATAAGTGATTATTCAAGTCGCCCAATGAATTTTTCATCAGTTTCACGCCCCCCATCCAAAATCAACACTCGGCTTATATTCCGGTTTGTACTCATAGGGATTAATTTCATGCGGGACTTTCCAGCCGTTGGCGGCAATCCGGTCGATGAGCTTCTTGGCCGTCTCAAACTGCCAGGTGCCAACGTGTTGGAATCCTCGGCCCTCTAGGAAGCGAATCTGCTTCGGTGTTGTGAGCCCTTCCCAGCGACGCTTGTCCAGCCTGTCAAGCAATTTGGCAGCCTTGCCGGCAGACTCTATTTCGTCCGGTAAGATACCCAGCTTCTCAAGGGTACCAATCTGCTTCTCTGATGGTGGTCCCATTTCCCATCCAAACGTCGGGACATAATTCGCCAGGTCTTCAGCCTGGATGCTCATTTCAAACTGCAGCGGATCGACCAGCTTGCGCTTACGGTGCTTCATTTCTGCCAGCTGCTTAGCCAAGGCTTCCTCGCGGGCTGAAACAACGTCTTCCTTGGCTTTGACTTCAGCTTCCTCCAGATCCACCGGGTAACCGGCAGCTTCAATATTCTCGGTCATCTTTTCCGCAACTTCCGGAGACTCGCAAATCAAGTGTGCCGGATGGCAGAGTTCATGGCGCTCTGTGTGCCAGAGGAAGTCTAGGAGCAGCAGGTATTCTTTGCCGTCAAATAGCCGGGTGCCCCTTCCACACATTTGCGAATAAAGACTTCTCACCTTAGTTGGCCGGAGTACGACTATACAGTCCACTGACGGGCAGTCCCAGCCCTCAGTAAGCAGCATGGAGTTGCATAAAACGTTGTACTTGCCGGCTTCAAAGTCGGCCAGTATTTCGGCCCGGTCGCCGCTGTCGCCGTTTACTTCCGCAGCAGAAAATCCTTTACTGTTCAAAATGTCCCGGAATTTCTGGCTCGTTTTGATCAGCGGCAGGAACACTACGGTTTTTCTGTCCAGGCAGTACTTGGCCATCTCGTCGGCGATTTGATACAGATATGGATCTAGGACTGATCCTAAATCGCTGGCCTTAAAGTCTCCGGACTGCATGCCCACTCCGGTGAGGTCAAGCTTTAGTGGTATTGTCTGGGCCTTAATAGGGACCAGGTACCCGTCTTTGATGGCTTTGGGTAGCGTGTATTCGTATGCCAAGGATTCGAAGTATTGGCCTAGGTTGCGCATATCACCCCTGTCAGGAGTGGCAGTAACTCCCAGCACTTTGGCCTGATCAAAGTATCCTAGCACCCGTTGATAGCTGTCAGAGAGGCAATGGTGGGACTCATCTACGATGATTGTCTTGAAATAATCTTTTGGGAACTGACTGAGCCGTTTCTCACGCATTAAGCTCTGGACAGAACCAACCACAACACGGAACCATGTACCCAAGCAGGTTTCTTCTGCCTTTTCAGTAGCGCAACCCAGGCCAGTTGATTTAGAGAGTTTATCTGCTGCCTGATCAAGGAGCTCGCCCCGGTGAGCAAGTATTAAAACCCGCTCACCGTCGCGAACACAATCCTCTGAAATCTTGCTGAACAGGATGGTCTTGCCCGTACCAGTCGGCAGCACTGCAAGCGTCTTGGTGATCCCCTTGTCCCACTCTGTTTGTACTGCTTCCTTGGCCTCCCGCTGGTATGGTCTTAGTTCCATAGCTAAAACCTCCCAGCCTCAAAACCCTTGTTTGTGCCTGGCGCTGCTTCCGCCGGCTCGTAGAATTTTTTGATCTCGTTAATCTTAACGTCTTCTCCCTTATCGTTCTTCCATGACCGAACCCCAACTTTACAGCGGCCTGTAGAGCCAACCACCTTACTCCAGTTCATTGTGACCTTTTCACCTTTTTTGCGTTGTCCGATGCCGGTAAAGAAGGCGCACAACAGGCCCTCGGTACTGCTGTGTAGAAAGAGATTGTGCTTAATGGTGGACATGCCAGCAGCGCCTTTGACTCTGATATGGACAATAGCCTTGTTGCACGCTGGTAGCTTGTCGCTGCCGTTGTGCCGGGCCCGTTCAAACTCCACCACTTCGAAATCGTAGTCACCTTCTGGTAGGAGTGTATAATCCGTACCGTCATTCTCGATTTGGTCATCCCAGCTTAATTCGCGTCCTTCATTTGCCATTGATGTTTCCTCCAATTCGTTTAATTGTGTTACAGGCCTGGGAATTCCCAAAGACCTAAAGAGCCTTTGGCGGGGATTGGTTCGGGCAACTGCTTTACGTCCTCCAAGATCCAGGCGAAACGGCCGGGAGTGTAGTTGCCGAAAGCCTTTTCATTTTCCGATAAGGTAGCTGTAAATTCCGGTGTAATTGGTACCACATCGACTAAGTTGCAGGTTGCGATAATCTTTCCTAGTGGCAAATTCCAATCAGCACCCCAGGCTACTCCATACCCTAACTTCCTGAGAATTGTAAAAAATGGCTTAGTGAACACAAGCTTTTTGATAGCGGCAGTGACTCCTTTACTTGCATGAATCGCCAAGGGTCCCCTATAGCTCGTGGCCCAGGACCTGGTTTCTATTCGCTTGGCGCCGATGGCTACCAAGGTAGCCCAGGGCTGGAGAAGTGAAATCACTTTCATGGTTGCTTCCTCACCTTCTTTAGGAATTTAGTAGCAAAACCCCCAGCTTTGCCTTCCAGCAGTACTACTTCTGTGCCACACAGGTTCCAAGGCTCGTTTGTTACGGTCCAGACTTTATCCGGATATGTTTCAGCTTCCAGGCATTTTATCATTACTACTTTGTCACCGGGTTTTAAATTCTTGGTCATTATTAATACCTCCGGGATGTTAGTGCGAGGAGTGCTTTTTGCGGCGTGCTGTGTGTATTACCGGCAGGTGGTGCAGCTTTCGCCAGTTGTTGGATCTGTATTCAGAAATACGCTCGTATAAATACAAGTAGGGTTCCGCGAATTGCTGCAGCAGAGTTCCGAAGCCTGGGCCCATGACTTTGTTGATGGCGGCGAAAACCGGTGCAGCTAGTCCCGCCGGATCTGAAATACGGTTAATAGCCTCTCTCAGGTTTTGATCTCCTTCTCCTACTATCACTACCCGGGTTTTGTCCGGCTTTGTGCTGAGATCATAGCCCGTTGGGAAAATATCTCTCATGACTCACTGTCCTTCCCAAACAAAAGCTCATTCAGTTGCGCGAGAATCAGCGGGCTTAGCTGAAACCCTGCTGCTGCCTGGTGGCCACCGCCGTCGAAGGCTTTGGCGATCTCCGAAACGTCTACTCCATTTTGCCGGCTGCGGAGCCCGACCCTTCGGTTTTTGAGGTCCACCATGATGACATAGTCAGCGTGCTCTAGATCTTGGTCCTCGAGAATTGTGTGGCCAAGCTGTGAATGGTATTGCTCAGCGAAGCAAAGGGCATAGGAACGGTCTTGGGAGTCGGAGAACCATTCTGTGGAGTGCTCTATTACTTCTTGGATGTACTGGTCTTGTTTCTCCTGCTCAAGCTCGATGAGGAGTTTTTCATAAGGCCGGAGTTGAGGGCTGGGGTCATCAGTAAAACGAGTGACGAACCGGTCAAATCCTATGCTGCGGAGAAGTTGGTTAAGGGTATTAGACAGAGGGTGTTGGTGTATCCAGAGATCATAGTCGTTAGCGTGCCAAACAAGGGTTGATAAAGGTGTTAGGTTAGGCATAGGGGTTGAAAGGTAATCAAATTTGTTATCGGTTAGCCAATCATACATCAGCTGTGCTCCACATATTGATAAGTCTATCTTCGCGGCGTAGCCGTACTCCGCAAGGCCCATGGCTGTCTTGTGATGGTCAAAAAGGAAAACCTTACAGCTGGTGGTCTGGTTCACGAAAGTCAGCAGGCTAATAACTTGTTGATCCTGCGGCGAGATATCCGCGATGTACAGCTCATCCGGAAGGCTGTCTTCCAGGATGTCTCTTATCCGGTTGTCTACCGTGTCATAGTTTTCGGAGTAATAGACGCCGTCCGGGAACCAGGTCTTAAACACAACTGCGCACGCAGCGCCGTCGAAGTCAGAATGAGTCACTAAGATTTGTTTGGTCACAGCTTTTCAACTCCTCTCTTTCGCTTAAAACGGTTCCCGCTGCGTCTTAATCAGCTCAAACACTTGCGTCCAGGCGCCGACCAGAACGCCGGAAATGAAATTTGGGTCATAGTTTTCGATGGGCGTATTGGCAGGGTAATAGCCTTTACTGCTGACTGCCTGCTGGATCTCCGGAATGGTGACGTCATTGGCCCTCATTAGGTCAGCCAGGGGCTTGGGCACCAACTCATAGAGGTCTTTAGCTGGCTCTTTCTTTGGCGGCTCCGGAGCCGGTTGCTGTGTCCTAGGTGGTTCTTGTCTCGGCGGCTCTTGCCTCGGTGGATCCTGTCGTGGTGGTTCTTGAGGCGGAGCCGGTGGCGGCGTTTCAACTGGTTTTGAAACTGGAGCCGAACCTGCTGGAATGCAGTGCTGAATCGCCGCAAATTCAAATGGCAGTTCTTCGGCCAGGCCGTGCCGGTTCTTGGCATCCCAGCATGGATGGTGGGCAGTGTACATGACACGCTTGCCGCCCTGGGCTTTGCCCTTTTTGTCTTTTTCGTCTGCTTTAACGACATAGGTCTTATAGTTTGCAAAGAGAACTATGTCGGCCCACTCTCGGACCATAGGAGAAACCTGTTTTGTCATTTTCATTTCCCAGCGGTCATAACTGGGCATTTCGTCAGGTTGCTCGAATTTCCGCATCTGAGCATGGGCAGTAATCACAACGTTGACACCGCGGTCAACCAGGTCCTCCAATAGGTTCAAAAGTTTTCCGAATTCTTCAGCCGCGTAAGTGTAGCCCTTACCGTATCCGAAGTCCTCAATACCATCTTTCTTTCTTGTTGCGCATAACTCCCTGACACATAGCTTTTCCGCCCAATCGCCAGTGTCAATAACGAAAGTCCCTATCTCGTGAGGATTCCTGATATAATAGCGGACCTGTTCCAGGATCATAGTCCAGCTGCTTGGCTTCTGGGTTCGGGAAACATTTAACCGTTTTGTGCTGCCCTCGGTATCACAGAATTTTGCCCTTGGGAACTGGGAAGCAAAAGTTGACTTCCCAATCCCTTCCGGTCCGTAGATAACAACCTTTTGGGCGCTCTCGAGAATTCCATCAGTTCCCTGCATCAATTTCACTAACCTCACTTTCTAAAATATTGCCTGCCTCAAAGTCAGCCGTGGAAAGAAGTGTTACTAGGGGCGTCATTTTGCAAGCATTGTTAAAGGCCCATCGGCCGGAATAGTCGCTGAAGTCCCAGGCCCCCATGTGCCACCGAATTGCAAGTTTTTCATGGTCAGTAAGCTTAATGAAATCCTGCAAAATGCTTAGTGACTTCTCTCCATGGCCAAGAGGCAACTTGTCTTCCACTGAATACGCAATTGGTAACACCGGTACCGGATCCTGGGGACGGTTCTTGAGCCAGTCAATCAAGATCGTTGCGTTTCCAGTAGGAATTGACCGCTTGAACCGTCCATCCTCGAGTAATTTCTCGTCCATTCCTTCAACCAGGCGACCCCTTTGCCCCCATAGGCTATTGAGATAGCTGAATTGGGCATCACTGCACGGTTCGCCGCCCTCATGGTAGAAGTTGACCTTGCATAGGTCATGGCCCAGGCCGCAGATGATCACCGATTCTGCCGGAACATTGACTCCAAATCTAAATACCTTTTCACACAAGAGCCGGTAGACATTCAGACTGTGTTCGGCCAGGCCCCCGGGCTTGGCCAGGTGATGCTTGGTGGAGCAGGGAGCAGTGTAATAATCCGAATCGATTAAGAAGTGGGCCAGGTACGGCATCCCTGGCCTGTCAACTCGCGCCCAAAGGTCGATGATTATCTCTCTCAGATCGGTCACCTAAAACTCACCAACCTTCCATTTAGGCGCTTCTGGCACTTCCTCGGCTGGCTTTTCTGCACCGGAGACATAGCCATCCTCAATAACAATTGAACACTCATCACCCGTACTGACTCGGGTGGCGATGGCCTGCAGGCCCTCCCGCTCTAACCAATTCCCAAATTCGCGCAAGCTGTCCAGGTCAAGCTGCTCCAGCTTGTCCAGGAGGACAAAACCGCATTTCGGGTTCAGCTTCCGGACGATGGCCGTAGACACTATCAGCTGCTCAGCACTGCTCATGCCGTCCCATTTTTGCCCGTTATAGGTTAGTTCACCGTCAACTACTGACAGGTCGGGAAGCGGAAGGTTTGCGCCCTTGAGCAGGTCAATCTTAGCCTGCCTTGTGCTGTCAATTTGAGCTGTTAGAGAGCTATATTGATTGGAATAGTCCAGGGCGTCTTCTTCCGCTTTGTCTTTGTCCAGGTTGGCCCGAACTTTGCGGTTGATCTCCTCAATGTTGGTAATGCTGGTCTCGAGTTCAGCGGTGGATTCGTCATGCAGCTGTTCAGCGGTCTTGTAGGCGGTTTCCATATCCATATCCACCTGAATAAGCTGCTTTTGGTATCTCTCAAGCTCTTCCTTTAGGGAATTCACTTTTTCTGCAAGTCGATTTCTTTCAGCGTGGAGTGTTGACGCTTTATCCCGCTTGCGCTGGTTCTCACCGTTCTTGGCCAGGATCTCCTGCTGCTGCCTGATCAGCTCCGATGCTGAAACAGGCTCTTTCGGCGCGTCCGGATGATAGGGCTGCTCTTTAGCGTATTTCTTCTTTTGGTCAGTAATCTGCCCGATAGTCAACCGCCGGTTGTACAGTTCTGTTTCCTGCAGCTCCAGCTGGTGCAGCTTGTCGCCGACCCCGATAATTTTCAGGAGCGTTTCGGCTTTTTCTTTACTAGAAGATTGCATGAACCTTGGAAGGTCAAGAGCCAGCTGCTCAACAAAGTCATTCAGAAGTTGCTGACCACCCTTAACTCCAGTCGGGTCAATTACCTTGAGGTCGGAATTTTTACCCTTGCGCTCGATGACAAGGCCATTGCTCATGGTCAGGTGTAGGTATGGAGGGATAACGGATCCGTCCCGCTGCGGCTCAGAGGGGCGGTATTTGTCGCCCCCCAGGGCCCAGGCAATGGCGTCCAACACAGAGGTCTTGCCCTGCTTGTTCTTGCCGCCTACTACTGTCAGACCATTGGCCGTAGGCTCAATTTTAACGGCCTTAACCCGTTTCACGTTTTCGATTTCGAGTTTATTAATCTTAATGGTCACAGTTTCCACTCTCTTTCTGTTTATTTCTGAGGTGCTCATCCATTTCTGCCCACTGAGGTGGGAAAACAATCTTACCGTTTATAGCCTGGACCACACAGGCGTCACCTGTGTCGGTTATTCGGACTTCAGGGAAAATCTTTTTCTGAAGCTGCACATAATTCCAGACTTCCTGAGGTCCATTAAGGGTAACTTTGGGACAATGTTCTCCGTCTACTTTCAGGAAGCAGTAGCCGAAAAATGTTTCATCCATTGACTTTACCATTTAGTACTGCCACAACCCCGCATTCAATGTCACGCAGGATGGTCAGGCGCAATTGTTCTGCTGATTTCACCACAACGTCCTCGGTGTCATGTATCCGTTGCTCAGCTGTAACAATTGCCTTGGTGAAATACTGCCGAACCTTCCCCATGGTGACTTCCTGGTTTGCTTGAAGCAGCATGTGCACATCTTCAGTTACCTGGGCAACAAGCTGCATAGCTAGGTCAATAGCCTTAGACTGCTTGTCCTTCTCAACCAAAAAATCTAACTGCGGCCCCGGGCTATCCTCCCAAAACCGCTCTACTTCTTCACGGGTAGCCGACTCTTGCTCAGACTTGTCCGCCAATTTTTTCGCCTCCTCTAATTCTTGTCGATATAACCAGGCGTCCGAGTGTTCAACGCCACAGAACATGGCTACCCGACCCGGTGAGCCCGCAGCGTCGAACGCCTCCAGCGTTGGATATTTGGCTTTCATTGCGGCCACCAGGTCGGGGTTTCCCATTGCTCTTACCTCCCTATTCCAAGATACCGGCCTGCGCGGCTGTCCTTCCTGGATACTACTTTTGCCACCGGCGTGTTAGCCCGTCTAACCAGTTTGTTATAAACAGCCGGCTTTTGGAGCCTTAATTTGTCCCATTCTGCCCGCATCTTTTTGACATGGCGGCTTAACCTGGATGCCATTTCTCTTGCCTCCAGTGCATATCTAAATCCAAAATGTGATAAAATAGTCCTGGCAGCCTAAACATCAGCTTTTTGGAACTCTCGCAGTGGAACGAACGCTGCGGGAGTTCCCATTTTCATCAGGCACTATCTCAAGGAGGTCTAATATTTCCGATAAGTGTTCGGGAAATCGGTCTGTGCAATAATGAGTCAAGAGAGAAAGGGTCAACCGGTACGGGGCTACCTGGAATATGCGGTATTTGGTAATTGAGTCCATATCCCGGACGTACTGTAGGAAGTCCCTCACCTCGACTTGCAACACGGGCTTGTCCTCCTAAGATGGTTACCTGGACAGTCTTACGACCCCACTGAAGGGCCTGCTTGCGTGTTGGTAGCCAGACGTCTATCCTGTCGCCTTTAATGGCTGTACCAGTGTCCCAGGCTGTGGCGTAGCCATATCCTTCGACATACAGCTTAGTACCAGGTGGAATCACCTTGGGGTCTGTGGCTACCACTCCACGACCTGCAGGGTGCTCCCAGCCCCCGTATTTAGTAGGGCCCTTCTCACAGTAGCTGGTGGCAACCATATCTATCGTCCTGGTTTGTTGTGGAGTTGAGACTGCGATTATTGCTGCTAAGGTCAAGCTAAGCATTTAGTCTCCCTTGCATCTGCGCTGTGAGCTTGCCCACGGCCACCCGGTACGTTTCGCGAGTATCTTCGTTTACTACTCCGGCCAGCGCCCCTAAAAGCCCGTCAAAACATTTAACCAGTAAATTAAACTGCAGTTCAAATTGCTTTTCGTCCGGGGTCCGGTTTACTTTAGCCCGCAGCGCCTCGAGTTCGCGCTGAACCGCATCGGGCACCTTCTCAACGATTTCCTTGACGATCGCAACTTCCGCCGGCTCCTTCAGCTGGCGCTCGAGGTCCTTGACCTTCTCGAGGGATTGGGATAACTCTTGATTGGCCTTGTCCAGTTCCGCCTGCAGGCTGGCAACGTCTTCCGCTTTACCGGCGGCCTTGGCAGCCTCAAGTTCCTGTTTAAGCCTGCCAGCTAATTCCTTTTGCTTTTTGGTATTTTCCTGCAGCTTTTCAACTTCTTGCTTGGCGGTCTCCCAGCCCGACTCAGCAACTCTGAGGTTAGATTCCGTTTGCTTTAACTTTTCCTCGATTTCCTGTTTTTCCTTAACCGCCTGCTGCAGCTCCCGGGTGCTCATGCCGTCAATGTCATGTTCCTGGATGAATTCCTCGCGCTCATCGGCCGGGATCCCCAGCAGGGCCACCGCCTGGGTATAGCTCAAATTGCCAAGCGCTTGGGATTTTGCGTTGTTATCGAATAGGCCCAACTGGTCGCTGCCATACTGCTCGAAGATCCGCATTAGGTTGTTTGCCGTGCTTTGCGAATAATCCACTGATTGCTGCAGCCAGCTTGTCCATTCGCCATGCGGTACCAAGCTCTTTGCCTCCGTCAGCCGGCGACCGATCTCGATGCTGCTGGTCAAGAGTATTCGCTTAGCCTGGTCTTTTATGGCATTGATTTCAGCGGCAATAATAAGTGGGGTTCGCGCTATTGTTAGTTCGCTCATAATCACTCCTCCTTAGGCCGATTTTTTGACTTTCGGCTTCTTGGTCAACTTCCTGGCCTTAAACTCCTCGATAAACTCCTTCACCTCTTCATCCGGGTTACAATTGTGATTGCCGCGGACCTGGATTACGGCATCATTCCTAACCTCAACCGTGAAAAACGGTTTGGCAGGTGCGGAGGTCTTACGGATAAAAAGGATGGTGGTCCGCCCACTTGCATGGCCACTGGCATAACCCCCAACGCAGTGGTTTAAGGCTTTGCCCTCGGCAATGAGTTCCTCCGCGCTGGCTGCTGCCCTGATGAATAGGCCTTTGAATTTAAACTGGTAATGCTTGAGCTGGGCGTTCCTTTCGGCGATCTGCCGCTTCAACTCTTCGTCGGCCTTGATTTTGATCTGTTTGATTGTGTTCTGGTGAGCACGGTAAAGATTTTTCGGGAATAGCACTGCTGATGTTCGGAGGTAAAGGGCCGGTCTTTCGCAGTAATCAATATCTGGGCCATAATCCAAAAGCATGTCGAGGCCTTCTTTGGCTACGTTGTGGATTCTGCAAGTAGTTCCTGGCATACATTCATGGAACGGGCATTCAGGATGGTCGCATTCCGGAAATTGATTCTCGCGTTGGTCCGGGAGGGTCTCAAGTTTGATACAATCCCTGATATAATCGCGCCAGGCCGTCAGTGCTCCGCTAAGCTCTCTGTATTGCTTTTGATTTTTCGCCCGCTGTTTGGCCAGGTATGCTAAGATCTTCTTCATAGGCGCGTAACGTGTCAGGGCCAAGAGCTCTTTGAGGTAATAAGGGCTATCTAGATAGTTGATTTCTTGAACCTCATCCATGCTCAGGCCCCATTTGAACTTTCGGGATGTCTGGAGTATATGGAGCAGGAAAAAGGTGATATTTTGGCTTCGCTTCCGAATCTCACTGAATTCTTGCTTGGTGAGTTTAAGGACCTTCAGGAGTGTTTTCCCGTTCCAGTTGATAGCTCCCAGGGTGCTGTCAGTCTCCATTAGCTTGCTATTTACCAGGTCTTTCATGCCGAGCTTGGTAAGGTACTCGATGCAGGGGTATTTCGCGAAAAGACCGAAAAACCGGGTCATATCCTCATAGTCGTATTGCTCCCAGCAACTGTATTGGAATGAAGTGCCCTCGACTATCTGGGGAATTCGGTTCCGCGAATAGACCGACGGAATGTTTGCAATGTGGCCATGATTCCAGACGGAATGGACCGTTCTGGTTTTTTCCCAACCGCCGGCGTATATTTCCCCTTTGTCCCTGTAATAGGCCCATCGTTTAATCATCCGGGGTCTTCCTGGTTCAAAAATGTACATTGTGATGGTTTCAAACTGAGTTTGTACCCGGTAATAATTGTCACGGTAATCCCGGACTGCATAAATTCCGAGAGCGACTACGGTCTTGGGGTCCACCCGGGATTTGTCGTACCAAACAAAGTACCGTTCGTCGACCAATCTTTTTCGGCTTATCCCAGCCGCCTTTACTGTTACCTCTTTACCACATTCGAAGCAAATAACTCGCGAATTGTGCTTAAGCGTGGCTCCGGTCGGGTACTCCCGCTCACAGTGGGTGCAGTAGCCATATTGGACCTTGCCAACCCGCCGGACGAATAGGTACCGGGACCCGGCGAAGACAATCTCTTTCGTGTAATCCACTACCTCTTGGGTGATAGTTGGCGGAATATGGTTGGTAAAGTCAATGCGTTCATCGTCGGTTAGATGAAACCGGTCGAACATATCATCAACCTCCCAGCAAGTCATCCAGGCTGACATCAAAGGCAGCCGCCAGGGTAACTACCGGTGTCTGGGCCGGCTGCGCAGGGACTGCGGCGGCTCCATTGATGCCGAAGTATTTCATCACGATCTCAAATCCTTGCTGAGGCGTAAACATCGCCACGTTCCCGACCTTTTTCTTTTGGGCTTCATTTCGCATCGCGTCTAGGCTCTTTGCAATAGTCTTGTCTGCGGCCATGATCTTCTCGGCAGCTTCGGGATTGGCCTCAATATAGCCTGTTAAATATTGTCCAACAACCCGGATATATTCATTGCTCTTAGCGCCGTCCATTTCGGCTTTGAGCTTGGCAATAGCTTGGTCTTTCACAGTTTAAACCTCCTTACCTCCAACCTTGGTTACGGCTTCCCGGGCAACTTTAAAAATGACTTGAAGTACGCCGCCCCAGGGGCTCAGCTGTTCCGGTAAGCGAATGCCGCCTTGCTCAGTGTAAAAATGCTCCTGACAATCCAGGATTCCCTTTAAGGCGTCAAGCATATCAGGCGCAGCGGCTATAAGTTGAGCATCACCCAGCGAAAGCCGGCCATCAGAACTGGTAACGTTAATAAAGTAGCTGTCGCAAGCTGGATGCCCACATTCACATTTACTGATTTTCCAGGGTCCAGGCGTATGCTCTAAATCGCTCACTTCCCTGCCTCCCACTCAAACAACTTATCTAGCAGTTCCACTACCCTGTCCTTGTGTGGCATCAAATACCTGTCTCTGTCCCGGTCGTAGGCCTGTTGACTCGGCCAGGCGTCCCTACCAATTACGGGCCGTATAACGTACCCTCTAGGCCCCTTCTCCAGCCTGGTGCCCATACAGCGGAAGCCATGGAATAGGCCGCTGAGAAGTGGGTTCAACCAGTGAGACAAGGCCAGCAGCTGAGCCCACAGAGCGCCATCCTGGTACTGCTTGTCCAGGTCAGGGCGTGGGTCAGAGAATTCAGTTCCCAGGTCTACTACCCTGGCGCCAAAGGTCCGTTCCGGCTCCAGGGCAGGTGGCTCAAACAGGCTGCCGGTAGAATTCATGGCTGTCACCCCTTAAGCCGATCTGTCAAAGCCGATTTGCCCCGGGTCCCTTTGCCTCATTCCGTAGGCAGCTTGAACCGCTTTTACCGCGGCTTCATCACCGACAACCATCGGGCTGCCGTCTTCAAAGGTACCGACAGGCGTGTGCAGTGCAGCCAGATCCTCCATGACTCCGGTTGTCTGTTCGTAGGTATCTACAAACTCATATATGGCCTTAGTCCCATCGGCGAACAGGACCTCCAGCTTGTCCGGCAATGGGTCGCCGGTAGGATAGGCAAGGGTTTGAACAGCGAGGATATTTTCAGCTCCTTGGTGGCCGAATTCGCATTCCAGGACTTCATCCTTTTCTTCTGATTCCAGGCCGCAGATTTGGCAACGGTATTTGGTAAGCGTGATCATGTCGAACCTCCATTCTTTACAATTCTGGAGAAGCCATAATCGGCTTCCGTTCCATCCGAAAAGCGGATTCGGGCTTCCAGCGGAAATTCTTCGCCCAAAATATTACTGTAACCGCTAACCCCTAACAGCTCGGCGTCCTCAATTTTAAGATGCCGTGTTTCGCATTCTAAGGCCTTATTGGGGTCTTCATATATCGCCCCGCAATATGAGCATTTAAAAAGGGTTTTCACAACTTGTCTCCTCTCTAAATCTCTATTTAGTGGTATAATGGTCTTGATAGTCCTCCTGAGTGCCGCTCAATGGGTGCCAGCCCGTTAGCGGCATTTTTGTTGCCTAATCAGAGGCATCACCACCTTTCAAGGGCTAAAAAGGGTAAAAAAATTTATCGTGGCGATAAAGCTACGATTATTAGCGGAATTCCAAGGAAAAAGAACGCCAAGACCGCTAGCAGTCCAAGGACGGCTTTGGCCAGTAGGATGGCTCGTTGCTCCTCGTCGTATAGGCAATTGGCATCATCCCGGCCATGATCCGGACATCTCTTTCTGCGGATGCAATAAATGCAGTCTGTGGTGTCCAAACTTATCCCTCCTCTCTTATCTCAGCTTTTCAACTTCCAAGAGCCTTTCTGCACTCTCGATGCAGGCTTGGGCATAGCCGACATTACCTGCATCGATTGCCGTTTTCATGTCGGCCATCAGCTTGCTGATAAAGGCTTGGGTTTTGTTCATGGAACGCTCCTTTCCTGTAGGATTTTCCCTCTCTTTGTCGAAGTTGGAAGTTGTCCAGACTGTCCAATGTCGAAACGGGAGGAGGTGACCAGTGTGCCGGTATATTACATTTGCTCTGGATGCGAAGAGAGATATGCCATCGGATATCAAAATTCATATCCTGACTCCATCACATATTGTCCAAAATGCGGAAAGGCTTTGATTAAACATTGCCTAAGTTGCAAAAGGGAGATCGCCAAACAAGATGAACAATTTTGCCCGTATTGCGGGAAAAAGTATGTTGAATAGTTTATTGCGGGCATACGTCTCCGGGGCAACTGTTGGGTTGCCATTCTTTTTTTCCAGCAATAAGGGCATTCGGGACTTATTTTGGCACCGCATTTGCCGCAAAAGTTTTTTCCCGCAGGCTTACCGCACTTAGGGTAAATCCTTTGATTGGTTGACATTTTTTCTCACCTCACTTTCACAATTGTTTTAGCTCTCTATTTACCCAGTCCGGCACAAGTAAATCACAAGGGACCGCTTCCAGATCTGCTCTTTTTTCGATTGGTTCCGCATCTTCGATTTTTTGAATAGCATTTAATAAACACCCTACGCCGTAAAGCAACGGCCCCCAAGGTTCAAAATCGAAGGGATAAAACCTCAGGATTAAACGAACAAAACAACCAGGGTATATCTTAGATTCATCTGTGATTTCCTTGTTCTCAAGGTCAACAATTTTCGGCTTTTTCGAAGATTTAGCCGAAAGGACATAACAGTTAGCGTGCGCAGGATTTACAATTCCAAAGGGATTCATTTCGTCCCCATCTCGCAGGGGCATCCAAGTGTCTTGGCTTGTTCCTTTTCTTTCTTTGAGGATAGAGTCTATAGCGCATTTGATTTCAGATACTGTTTTTGTGTCACTTTTAGGGATTAGGAACGTTGCGGAGTATTCAGGACGAATCGGAACATCCGGTATATGTAAGGATGCAGGCCTAAATACGTGTGATCCGATAAGCTTTACTTTTCCGGTTTGCACTCTTATAGGTGTTACCTCAGAAGGGGCAATGTATTTTCTAGCCAATTTAACTCACCTTACTTTTTTTTCAGGGCCTAGTCGGTTCACTCTATAGAGCCTTTAGCCTTTTAGGTAGCATCCTGAGTTCAACCTCGCGTTCTACCCATGCTTTAACCTTGTCTTTAGGGAAAATGAACCGACTCCCATGTCTCATGGTCGGAAAACCTTTCGTATTGGCTAACTCATAGGCCCTGGTTTCGCCACAGCGTAAGTATTGCTGCAATTCTTTAATGGTCAAAAAATCTGGTAGATCCTCAAATTTTAGCCCTTGCTTCGGTTTGGTCGGCACTAACCCCACTCCTCTTGTCTTGTATTTCCGACATTGAAAGCAAAATATTAAAGTCCATTCTTAAGGCCTTAGCAATTTTGTAAAGAGAATTAAGTGACGGCATATAACGACCAGCCTCAATATCTGCAAAGTAATTCCGTGATAGGCCTGCAGCCTCACCTACGACCTTTTGAGTCAACCTCAGATTGCGCCGTTGTTTCTGGATTGCGATTCCTAACTTCTGTTTGTCCAAAATCTCTTTTTCCATTGTGGTTCGTCACCTCCCTCAGATGAGTTAATTGTAGTGTATTTCCGTCATTGACTCAAAGCTGATTTCCCCCAATTAAGCCAAACTAGGAACATTTATCTTGTTTTCCCGTCCAATACCTTGTATTTCCGTCATATTTCGATTAATATACTACTTGTAATTCCGACTATTTACGGATATAATTTGAAGTGTCGGGATTACCGTCTTAAAGGGGGGATTACAATGGGTGTCGGGGAACGGATAAGAAAATATAGAAAAGATAGAGGGTTTACACAGACTCAACTTGCTCAAAAGGCTGGGATTTCGAGGTCATACCTGGCCGACGTGGAAGCCGGAAGATATAATCCGAGCTTATCAACTCTATTTGATATTGCTGCTCCTTTAGGAGTGCCTGCTAGCATCTTGTTGGATGATAAGGAGATTGACTTTAGCAATTTGATGTCTCTATGTCAACGAAGTGATATGACGCTTAATGCTCTTGCGAAAATCATTGAAATTTCAGGTGATGACTTAAACCTAATTAGAAGCAATAGATTACCCGATGATGATACAATGAACAAAATTTGTGACTATTTTAATTGCACCTGGGATTATTTAATCGGAAAAACCAACGTTCTTAATGAAATTATCATAGGGGAAGAATCCATCCTTCTTCCTGATACAAATGCGCCTTTAAATCTAACCGAGAAGGTTCCTATTCTTGGAACTGTTGCTGCTGGATTTCCACTTTATGCAGAGCAGAATGTTATTGGCCACGAAGAGGTCCCAAAAAGTTTTTTGAAAGGCGCTGAGCACTTTTTCCTAATCGTAAAAGGTGAAAGCATGACTGGCAGCAGGATCTATCCCGGTGATAAGGTCTTGATCCGGCGCCAGCCCGAAGTTGAAAACGGACAGATCGCCTTAGTTTTAGTGGGGAATGAAGAAGCGACCCTAAAGCGGGTCAAATACGTAAACGGAAACGCCATATTATACCCCGATAATCCCGCCCATGAGCCACAAATCTATCCGGCCAGTGAGGTCAGGATTATCGGTTATGTCACCCAGGTAATGTTTGACCCTAACCTTAAGAAGGGGCATGTATAGATAGAAGAGCGCATACCCCAGTTGCGCTTTCTAAATAACAAGAGGAGGACCAAGTTATGCCCACAAAAACGAGCGAGACAAAAGAAGAAAAGAGTAAGCCGAAAGGCCCTAGAAGGGCTAATGGCGAAGGGTCAATCCATAAAATAAAGGAGGGAAAGCATAAAGGGAAATGGGTAGCCCAGGTAACCATCGGTAAAAGACCGGATGGCAAACCTGATAGGAAGACTTTTTATGGCAAGGGACGCGCAGAGGTAAAGGAAAAGCTAAAAGCTATTATGGATGAACTGGCGCAGGGAGTAAACCTTCAAAAACAGGGCGTACTTACCTTTGGAAGCTGGATTCAGACCTGGATGGATGACTACAAAAAGGTTAGCTTACGTCTATCTACCTGGGAGACGTACGACCGGTTAATTCGAATCCATATCAAGCCAGCGTTAGAGACTTATACCCTTAGAGACCTAGACACCGGGCATATTCAACGGCTTTATAACAAAATGATTGAAAATGGATCTTCTTCGGCCACTGTGCGAAAAGTTCACCAAATTATTGACTCATGCCTGGCTAAAGCCAAAGAAAACCGTCTTATAGCATGGAACCCTGCTGATTCCGTTGAGCTTCCAAAGCTGGAATCAAAGAAGGTTAGAGCTATGACCACGGATGAAATGACAAAGTTTCTGAGTGTATTAAAACTCGATGTATGGGGAGTCGGCCTACTGACTCTATTAGGCACTGGCCTCCGGATCGGGGAGCTGCTTGCACTTGAATGGCCGGACATTGACCTTCGAAAAAAAATCATCCATGTTAAACGGGCCATGATGAGAACTAAGGCCAAAGGGCTCGTATTGGGCGAACCTAAAACTCCAAGATCAGTTCGTGATATCCCTATTCCACCATACCTTGCAGCTGCCATACGTTTATATAGAATTAAGCAGGTAAAGGGGCGCCTGGCTTCGGGTGAAAAATACCAAGACAACAACTTGGTTTTTTGTACCAGTAAAGGCACAAAGATTATTCCCCGGAACTTTCAACGAAAGTACTACAAGCTACGTGATGATACGGGACTTCCAAACGACCTAAACCTTCATTCGCTGCGACATACCTACTCTACCAGGCTACTTGAACAGGGCGAAAACATGAAAACAATCGGTGAACTCCTGGGCCATGTTCACGTAGATACTACCGGAAGATATACTGATGTCCTTCCTGAAACAAAAAGAAAAGCAGCTGATCAGATTAATCAACTGCTTAAAAAGAAAGCCTCTCAGAAATGAGAGACCAAGTGCGAAAAGTTTATTGCAGTACCGTTGCAGTACTGGGTTAATTGACGCTCTATCAAAAAAGCTGAAAGCCTTGATATAACTGGTGGGCGATACCGGGATCGAACCGATGACCTCTTCCGTGTGAAGGAAGCGCTCTCCCGACTGAGCCAATCGCCCAAATTCGATTTTCGGAGTTCGATATTCGATGTTCGACTTAAGTCTTATTTGCAGCAAACCTAAAATGTCCGCTTAATTTGATCAACCCTCGCGCTCGGGTTCATTCGAACCACGAATCACGAATTTCGAATATCGAATTGTGGTGGGCCCTCAGAGATTCGAACTCTGGACCAACCGGTTATGAGCCGGTTGCTCTGACCAACTGAGCTAAGGGCCCGCAATAAAACAAAATAAAATGGCTCCCCGAGCAGGACTCGAACCTGCAACCTACCGGTTAACAGCCGGTTGCTCCACCATTGAGCTATCGAGGAATGCCGTTCACAACAACGATTATAGGATAAATAACTCAAATGGTCAAGAGGTTTTATTAACCATAATTTTTATCTGTAAACTTTATTATCTCAAAAACCAAACAGTTTTGCAAGGAAAATCTATAAGACAAGAGCAATTGTATTAACCTACATGTCAAATTCATGGGTCGGAACTCAGAATTCAGAATTCCGACCCGCGAGAATTTCCTGAAAGAAAACGTGGCCCCCGGCCACGTTTTCTAATCAAGATAATCTTTCAGTTTTTTGCTGCGGCTGGGGTGGCGCAGTTTGCGCAAGGCCTTAGCCTCAATCTGCCTGATGCGCTCGCGGGTAACGCCAAACTCCTGTCCAACCTCTTCCAGGGTGCGCGAGCGGCCGTCATCCAGGCCAAAACGCAGGCGCAGCACCTTCTCCTCGCGCGGCGTCAGTGTTTCCAGCACTTCCTCCAGTTGTTCCTTCAACAAAATGAAAGAAGCCGCTTCGGCCGGGGCGGGAGCATCTTCGTCCTCAATGAAATCACCCAGGTGGCTGTCCTCTTCTTCCCCGATCGGAGTTTCGAGTGAAACAGGTTCCTGCGCAATTTTCATGATTTCCCGTACGCGCTCCTCGGGGATATCCATCTCCCTGGCGATTTCATCCGGGGTTGGTTCCCGGCCCAATTCCTGGAGCAATTGTCGCGAAACCCGGATCAGCTTGTTGATAGTCTCCACCATGTGGACCGGAATACGAATAGTGCGCGCCTGATCTGCAATGGCCCTGGTAATAGCCTGCCGGATCCACCAGGTTGCATAAGTGCTGAATTTGTACCCCTTGCGGTAGTCAAACTTTTCCACAGCCTTGATCAAGCCCAGGTTGCCTTCCTGGATCAGGTCAAGAAACAGCATGCCTCTGCCAACGTAACGTTTGGCAATGCTGACCACAAGCCTCAGGTTGGCTTCAGCCAGCCGGCGCTTGGCCATCTCGTCGCCCAATTCCATGCGTTTGGCCAGGTCTACCTCTTCCTCAGCAGTTAACAGGGGAACCCTGCCGATTTCTTTCAGGTACATGCGAACAGGGTCATCAATCCCGATTCCTTCCGGAACGGAAAGGTCAACCTCTATCTCCTCATCAGCCCCGGCATCATTATCAGGTTTATCCAGGGCTTCCAAAGCCCCGGCCTCCGGGACGACGTCAATACCCATACTGCCCAATTGCTCGTAAACCTCATCAATCTGATCAGGAGTGAGTTCAACTCCCTGCAGCGCATCCATTATTTCATGGTATGTCAAAAGCCCCCGCTTTTTACCGCGCTGAATGAGCTCCTTAACTTCGGCCTTAATTTCTAATTCCTTCAATGGTTTTCACCCCTTCCCTAGGGTTTTCTCTATCTTGGGAGATCGGAAGCAGGCTGCCTGATCAGCTGATTGATTTGCTGCAATAGCTTCATGGCGTTTTCCACATCCCCATTGTTCTGCATCAACCGCGCCTGTTCCTGCAATTTGTTGATTTTCTCTTTGATCTGATCATTCTTTATTACTTTTATGCAATCACCCGCTGCCTTGAGGGGGCTGCTGACCCCCGGATCAGCCAAAGCAAGCCGAGCAAAAAAACTTTCCAACTCCTGGTCATTAACCATAGCAGCCAACGTCGCTGGATCCCAGTTCCCCTTCAGCCACATTTCCTTAATCAGGACAAGAGCTTTGCTGTGGACGGGATCTCTGAACCCATCCCAGCCCAGGTTCTCGTGCACCAGAGCAATTACCTGCGGTTCATCTAGCATCAGCCGCAACAATAAATTCTCTGCGCGCAGCACCTGGGATGAAACTATTTTAAGAGCAGCGTCAACATCACTTTCCCTTCCAGGATTGCCAAATTCTGAATGGGCAAGCCCATTGTTAGTATGGCTGTTTAACCGGGATTTATCCGGAAATACCCGGGTTTTTCGGGCTTTTGAGGATATTCTCTCCAATTCAGCGTAGATTACTTCTTCAGTAATCCCCAGAGTTTTCGCTATTAATTGAATATATCCTCCCCGTTCGATCAAACTTTCCGTTTTTAATAAATCATCAGCCAGACTGTTGACAATTTCAACCTTGGCGTTGATGTTAGCCGTCGGCCTTTCCCTGGTCAAGTGCGCCAGCTTGTAGGGCACTATTCCAGGCGCATTTTCAGTCAACAGGGCAAATTCTTCCGGCCGGTGGCTGCGCAAAAACTCATCCGGGTCCTTGCCGGCGGGAACGGTCAGAATTTTCACGTTGCAGCCTAAAGCCCGCAGGATTTCCGCCCCTTTAAAAGCGGCGCTGACCCCAGCCCCATCTGAGTCATAGGCCAGGACAACCTTCTGGGTGTAACGCAGAATCAACTTGCCCTGGTCCCGGGTAAGAGCCGTCCCCAGAGACGCCACCGCGTTGTCAAAGCCGCTCTGGTGCGCGGCAATCACATCCATGTACCCTTCTACAACCAAGGTCTCCCCTTTTTCACGCATATTCTTGTGGGCGAGATCTATGCCATAAAGATTATGCCTTTTGCTGAAGAAGGGTGTCTCCGGTGTGTTTAAATATTTAGGTAGGGAATCATCCAAAACCCTGCCGCCAAACCCTATTACCTGCCCGCGCACATTTACGATGGGAAAGATGATCCGGTTGCGGAACCTGTCATAACCTCCTCCGTCTTCCTTGGGCGTTACCACCCCTGCATCCGCCATCTCCTTCAGGGAGAACCCTCGCGCCTGCAAAAAGGAGGTTAAACCAGACCATCCCTCCGGCGCAAAACCCAACTGAAACTCTTCAAGAACTTTATGATTTATGCCCCGGCGTGCCAGGTAATCCCTTGCAGCCTGGGCCTCCGGTTTGCTCAGCAAATATTCATGGTAAAAGTCTTTCGAGGCCTTGTTGATCTGGGCGATGCGCTCAAGCTGCTTTTGTTTAGCCTGTTCCTGCGGATCAAGTTCAACCTGAGGGAGATTCACCCCCGTTTTTTCCGCCAGGAACTTAACTGCCTCGCCAAAGCTGATATTCTCTTTTTTCGTCAGAAAGGTAAAAACATTTCCCCCGGTCTGGCAGCCGAAACAATAGAACATTTGCTTGTCGGGTGCTACTGTAAAACTGGGAGTCTTTTCATGATGAAATGGGCATAGGCCTAAATAGTTCCTGCCTTTTTTGCTCAGGACAACATAGTCGGAGATAACCTCAACTATGTCTGCCCTTGCCCGTATTTCGTCTAGCAGATAATCCGGCCAGTTTCCGCTCAATCTTTTCACCCAACCGCTTAAACGAAGTCCGAGGTCAGAAGTCCGACGTCCGAAAAAAGCATCCCTGTAAATTCTTGCACTAGTTCACGTCCGTTCGTCGAAGCATACTTGCATCGGACATCGGACTTCGGACATCGGATCTCGATTAAATTGTTCGCCATATATTACTGTAATCCTTCTTTTCCGAAGCCAATTGACCGGTGTCAATACTTATTCGCGCCGTAGTTTAAATAATCCTCCTAGATTTCGACAAATTACTGCTCAACATACAATAGTTGTATTTTTCGGTAAATACTTAAAACAGTGTATTCATTTATTCAAAATTACAGGATACTTCGAAATGATACACCGTTTTCTCATTCTGACTCCTGACTCCTGAGTACTTACAACACAATAATGAGTCAAGCTTGCCTTGACTCAATAACGCCCCTAAACTGTGGCCTTTGCCTTCTTTTTCATCGCCTTGGTCGAAAGGTTTTCATCCGCCTCCCACCAATCGATGCCAATTTCCCTGGCTTTGTCTACGGAAGCCACCACCAGGCGTATCTTGATGCTCAAAAGTTCCACATCGGCCAGGGATATCTTGATATCCCCCGCAATCACTATTCCTTTGTCCAGAACTCTTTCCAGAATGTCCGCCAGGCTCGAAGCCTGGGTCGGGTGCTGTATGGGCAAACCGGCTCCTCCTCTCTACATCAAGTTACCCAGAGGTCCCAGGTCTATGTTCAGATCCTCATCGTTCAGCCCGAAAACCTCTTTCAGCTCTGTCATCTTTGCTTCCAGTTGAATAAAGGTATTGCCGATACGTTCGATTTCCTCTTCCGTAAGAGTGTTGTTGTCCATTCTGCGCAGGGCCTGCTGCTCCAGCAGCCGTCTGATCAGTTCAATCAGGGTAAGGACCAGTTTGGCCAACCCCTGGTCCACCCGTTCAGGGTCTGCGTTGATTCTGTTGGGTACTTTGTTCTTTTCTTTTGCCATTTCAAGTTCAAATTCTGCCAGATCCTCGCAATCGAGCTTTATCTTGTCGTTCATACTCCACTCCTCAAGTCTTTCTCCGGGCCGGCAAAAGTGCAGGGAGGCCAGGGGCCGCTGGCCAAAAAACTGAGCCCGGGAAACAGATTTTTTACCTCCTTCACCTGTTGCCAGAAGCGCTCCAACTCTGATCTGTCGATCAGAAATGCGCAATTGTAAAATAGTTTTTGCGTAACCAGATAGCGGGTTTTCTTCTCGGTCACCCAGGGAAAGCAGGAGTTTATCTCCTCCCCCAGGGACTTGGCCCGGGCCAGGCGCCGCTGCCGGACCCGCTCCTGCTCCAATCTGGCGAGGAGATATTCCCTGCCGCTAAGAGCGCTGCCTGGAGACACGTCCTGCTCCTCTTCCCGCCACAGAGCCTTGAGGCCCATCTCCACCTTCCCCGCCAGTCTTGCCATGAGTCGGGAAAACTCAGCCCCCTGCCGAGCCAAAGCCTCCAGTCCTGCTTCCTTTGACTCGAGAATCGTGCCAAACCTCACCGGCAGAACAGTATAGTCCCCCATCAGGTCGTCCAGGAAGCAGGCATGCAGCGCCGCGAACTCGGGGCTGGACATTCTTTCTTTGGCAGGGGCCGCACAAATTAGCAGGCTCAAACCTGTATCGCTAAGCGCTTCTAGCTCCAATTCCCCAAACTTGCGCCCTGGAAAAGAGCTGCTGTCGATCAGACAAACCACATAGTATCTAGCCATGGGTTTCCCGCAGCCGGTCCACCGAAGCCAGTACCAGCTCCAGTCCAAGGTAGATCAGGTCCACATCCGCCACCGCAATAGTGATATCCCCCTTGATTACCACCCCTTTATCCAGGATGCGGTCCAGAATTTCCAGCAGGGTCACCTCTTTAGCCCGGGCTAATTCATTCATTTTGTACCTCCCGGAAATCGGCGAAATTGTACGGCGGCCACGGGCCCGTAGCTTCGATGATTAGGCCTAAATCCGATACTTTAGCCTCAAAATCTTCTATTATGCGGCAGAATTTTGCAACCTGGGAGTTTGGGAGCAGAAAAACCACATTTGCAATCATTTCCTCTTCCCGTCCGGTCACTTCCCTGCTGAGAGGCTCGTTGATCACCGAGCGCTCAGCTACAGGCTTCAATAAATCAAACAATTCCTGGGCGGTATTGTCAAGCGCCCGTTCAGCCTCTTCCTCCACCAACCGTTCCAGGCGCTTGCGCTTCAGATAGCCCGCACCCGTGGCAGAGCCAAGCTCCTCATCTTCCCTGCCCGCCCCGACAGCATGGAACAGTTGGCTGCGCCGGCAGAAGAGCTTCACTCCCCACTCTTCCATCCCGTCCAAGTCCGCCAGCAGCCGGTCAATGCCCTGGGCGTTTCGGGCCAGGAAATCCTCCACCCTTCCCAGGCCCCGGAAAATGGTGCAGAACTTGAGCGGAATCACTGGCCCGGACAGCATTGCCTGCTCGATCACCCGCTGGTGAGCCTGCACCTTGGCCTTAACCCATTCCGCATCTCTCAGTTTCATTTCAAGGGCCGTTTCGCCAAATTCCTCTTCCCCAACCGCGCTTACCACCGCTGCCGTGTTTCCCCGCCTGACCAGGTAACAATAGCTCCCTCGGGCCACACCCTCCAGCCCGTCCAAATCCGGGCTGTTTCTCCTAGCAAAGCAGTATGTATAGAGCAAATCTCCCCCAGTGCCAGAGAGATTACAGGTTGAGCCCCCTGATTGCCCGTCGCTAACCCTGGCCATGGCCGTAACCTCCGGCCCGATGGGGAAATCATCGCTGCAGATTCTTCCGCCGCACTGACCGGCCTCTTCCTCTCTGCCGAAACACTCAGGCCCCAAAACCTGCATTACCAGCTTTTCCACTTCCCGCCGCAGCATAGCCTTAATCTGTTGGCGGTATTCACCCAGTACTTCAGCCCTGAGTTCAGCCATCATCTGTTCCAGCTCCCGGGCCAAGTCCTCCCGCCAGAACTCAGGACCATCCTTGCGGTTCACCCATCCACCCCTCCCGTCAGGCATCAGTCAGCTTCGTCCACGCCTTCACCTGCGTCATATTCGACGTCAGCCGCCTGGCGCAGTCTCATCAAAAGCTGCGCTTCCCTCAACTCATACTCTTCCAGGCTCATTTCGTCCATTTCATACAGGAGCTGCAGTTCCAGAAGCTGCTGCCGGATCGTGTCCGGGTCCCGCCACTCAGCCATGACGTGATTGTAAATCTCCTTAAACAACCAGACCAGAGCCTTGCCAGGCAGCCATAAGAGCAAATCGTCTACTACAAACATACTGCTCACCCCGCGGGCTTAGACATCACTAATGCGGATATCCACAAAATTGTAGGGGGGCCAGGGACCCGTATACTTGAACTGCAGTATCTCCTGGTGCGCCAGGTAAAGGTCATTGACTTTCAAGTCAAATTCATGCTCCCTGGCCTTTTCGATCAGGAAGGCGCTGTTGAACACCATCAGCTCGTTGATCAGCTTGTTCAGCCTGGCATCAGCAGAGAGCTGCTGCAGGGGCTTAAAGATCTCTTGCTCATACTTGCTGCGCAGTTCATTGGCAGCGTTCTCCACCGTTCTACCGAATTCCACCGCAAGCATATAGGCGCTGCCGCTGGCTTTCCCCTCAATCGACCGCTTCAACTCCGTTAGGCGCGGCTGATGCCGGAACATTTCCGGCTGGAAGCTTTCCTTCTTCCACCAGACCTTCAAGCCCACTTCCATCTTGCCGCTGAAGAGCTCCAGCTTCTCCTTGAAAGCCGTGTAGTTCTGGCTTAAAAGCATTTTTGCCTTGTACTCATCCTGGCAGACCAGCCCGAAACTCATGGGGACCACCGGAAATTCCCGCATGGCCTCGGCAATCACCTTTTCGTGGGCCAGGGCATTTTTGCGGGTCGGGTCGTAGGCTTTAACCGGCACATTGCTGACCACAAGGGCCAGGTCCTGGTAGTGCAAAGTGTAAACCCTGCCTGGGTCATCCCCTACCCCGATTTTGCCAAACTCGCGTTTTTCGCTGCAGGGAATCACGCAATAGAGATATCTGCCGGGAACCGCCATCCCCTCATCTCCTCTCCCGGCCCAGTTCCTTCAGGGCCAGTTGAAAATGCTGCCGCGTGATCTCAAGTCCTCCGGGTTCAAAGTTTCCCTGTTTAATAATGTCTCGCACCGCCAAAAGGGCCGCCCTGCGGCACAGGTTGGCAATCTCCGCCCCGCTGAATCCTTCCGTTTGTTCCTGCAGCAGTTTCAGATCCACTTCCGGGGCAACCGGTTTGCCCGCAAAGTGTATCTTTAGGATTTCCAACCGGGCCTCCCGGTCAGGGTAAGGAAATTCCAGGTGCAGGTCAAATCTTCCGGGCCTGAGCAGGGCCGGGTCGATCATGTCAATTCTGTTGGTGGCTCCCATCACCATCACGCCGCGCAGTTCCTCGATACCGTCCATCTCAGTCAGGAGCTGGCTCAAAACCCTTTCCGCCGCGGGATCACCCCCGCCCCTGCCGCGCTGCGGCACCAGGGCATCAAGCTCGTCGAAAAAGATTATGCAGGGGGAGGCCAGCCGGGCCTTTCTAAAAACCTCTCTTACTCCCTTTTCCGACTCCCCTACCCACTTTGACATCAGGGCCGGGCCCTTGACAGAAATAAAATTGGCTTCACACTGTTTGGCCAAAGCCTTGGCCATCAAAGTCTTGCCCGTTCCGGGCGGGCCGTAAAACAGCGTCCCTTTGGCCGCATCCATTCCCGCTTCTGCAAACAGTTCAGGATATTTTAACGGCCACTCCACCGCTTCCGCCAGCTTTTCCTTGATCTCCCCAAGCCCACCTACCTGTTCGAAGCTGACATCGGGCAGTTCCACACAGACCTCCCTGGTAACTGTTGGTTCTATCTCCCGCAGGGCGTTCAGAAAATGTTCCATGCCCACCTTTAACTGATATAGGCTTTCCAGGCTGACCGGACCGCCGCCCAGGGCCGGAAAGACCTGACGCAGGCAGCCCATGGCCGCTTCCTTGCACAAGGCTTCCAGGTCCGCCCCCACATAACCGTGAGTTCTCCGGGCCAGTTTTTCCAGGTCCACGTCTTCCGCCAAGGGCATGCCCCGGGTATGGATCTGCAGAATCTTCAGCCTGCCCCGTTCGTCCGGAACACCTATGCTTATCTCCCGGTCAAACCTCCCCGGCCGGCGCAGGGCAGGGTCCAGGGCATTGGGAATGTTGGTCGCCCCGATAACGATTACCTGGCCGCGGGATTTCAGCCCGTCCATCAGGCCCAGAAGCTGAGCCACCACCCTTTTTTCAACTTCGCCGTGGACTTCCTCCCGCTTAGGGGCAACAGCGTCTATCTCATCCAGGAAGATTATGCTGGGCGCCCTGCGCTGGGCCGCCTCGAAGATTTCTCTCAACCTGGCCTCGCTTTCTCCGTAGTACTTATGGATGATTTCCGGCCCGTTGATATGAAAAAAGCTGGCCTTGGATTCCCTCGCCACCGCCCTGGCGATCAAGGTCTTGCCCGTACCGGGCGGGCCGCTCAGGAGCACCCCTTGCGGCGCCTCAATCCCGAGCCGGTCAAAGACCTCAGGGTATTTCAAAGGCAGCTCGATTATTTCCCGCACCCGCATGAGTTCGTTCTCCAGGCCGCCAATATCCTCATAGGCAACCCTTTGTTCCTCAGGCTGCCCGCTTAAAGCCTTAAGCTTAATCTCCGTATCCTGCCCGATTTGCACCACCCCGGCGGGCAGGGTCTCACATACCCTTACTTCCTGGGTCCGGCTGCCAAACAGGTTTACCCGCAGTTTATCTCCTTTTACCATGACCAGGCCCTCCAGGAGCCTGGCCAAATATTCACCACCCTTAATCCCCTGTTTGCCCACGGGCTCCAGGATGACCATTTTGCCGGGCTGGCACTGAGTCTTGCTCACCGTCACCTTTTCACCCAACAAAACCATAGCGTTTTCCCGGACCATGCCGTCGATTAGAATTAACTCCGGCTCGTCCCTTTGTTCCGGCGGTGACGGCATAACCCTCGCCACCGTTTCCCTTTTCCCTTTGATTTTGATTACGTCCCCGGTAACCAGGTCCTGCCCGCTTAAAACCGCGGGATCCATCCTGGCAATGGTCCTGCCCATGTCCCGCGGCAAAGCCTCAGCCGCCGCCAATACCAGTTCCTCAGCCTTTTCCAACTCTTACCCCCCAAACATGGACTCCGCTACCCGGCGCAGACCTTCTGTCCCCCTGATGCCGACCGGATCCATGGGCGCCTTGCGGATATCCCAGCCGGCAAAACTCCGTAGGGCCTCTTGCATAATTTTCTGCTGCTCCTCGTAAACCTGGCGGCAGAAAGGGCACTCGTGCTGCAGTGGCATTACCCTGTTCAGTATCAGATTACGCACAGGAATTTTTTTTTGCCGCAAGCTTGAAGCCAGCCGCTTGGTTTCCGCCAGCACCATCCGCTCCAGAAGGCTCACCAGCACCAGTCTGCTCTGTTCCTGGTTCTGCAGCAGGGCGTTTACCCTTTTTACTGTTTTCTTTAGCACAAACAGGAGATCGTCAGCCGGGTCCTCCACCCGCCTGCCGGAAAGGGTTGTAATAAAACTCTTGTACTTCCACCGCAGGCGGGCCAAGAGCTTTATCCACTGGTCAAAGGTTTCAGGCAGAGCCAGCAAACGCAAGGTATGTCCGGTTGGAGCTGTATCCCAGACAAAAAGCTCAAATTCCCTGCTTTCCATAAAATCCATTACGGCCTTTAACCCCATTAATTCATCTATTCCCGGCACATCCAGATCCAGGCTGTCCTCAACATCTCCCCGGTCCAGATAGGTAGCAGCCACCAGAAAGTCGACAAACTCTGCGCCATATTGACTTTTCAATTCCGCTAAATTCCGTTCTGCATCAAGTTCCACCGCCCACAGGTTTTTTACGCCTGCAACAGGCCCAATCTCACCCTTGGGAAGCGGGATACCCAGACTATCAGCCAGGGAATGGGCCGGATCGGTGGAAAAGAGCAGCGCTTTGATGCCCCTGTCTGCCGCGTGCAGGGCAGTTGCCGCAGCGCATGTCGTCTTGCCCACCCCGCCCTTGCCGCTGAACAAGATGAACTTCTGACCTGTGAGGAAGCTCGCATGCATTGGCTCACCTGCTAACTTTAGGGTCGGAATACAGAATTCGGCCACAGCAGATTTTCTTTTCGGTCGGAATTCAGAAATCAGCCACAGAAGCCGTTCTTTCAGGTCGGAATTCAGAAGTCAGAAGGCAAAGTCTTTTTTGCAACTGCGGTTTTCCCTAGCGGCATGCATGTCTGACTTCAGAGATACACGGTCTAACTTCTGACTTCCGACCCGAGGCGCTGACTACTTGGCCGAATTCTGTATTCTGTATTCCGACCCCAGAGGAATATCCCTTAGCACTACCCTTTGGGCACTACTACCTCCAGGATCCCATTCCTGCAGCTGAACTTCAGTTGGTCCGCTTTGACGACGCACGGCAGAGCGAGCCCCTTGGTGTAGAGACGGTGATGCCCGGCAGCGTGAAGGTGGAGAACCCCATTTTCCACTGTTACCTTGACCTGCTCCTGGCTTACGCCTGGCAGCTCGGCCGTAATCACAAGCTGACCAGGCTCGTCAAACACGTCTGCCAGGGGTTCCCATGCCCCTACTTCCACTTTGTCAGCCCCAAGCCGCATATTGCCAAAGGTCTTTACCTTTGAGGTTTCCCCCTGGCCCAGCTTCAAAGTAAAGCCGTACACCCCCTGCAGGGGTTCGCCATTTCCCAGGCTTTTGCTGAAGGTTCCCGTCTTGCTGACCTCGTTCTGCCCCGCATCCTCCATTTGCTTGGCCAGCTCGAGCAGGGAACCTATGGCCTTAAACAAATCGTTAAAACCTGACATCGTTTAACCCCACTATCTGACTGCCGTTTTCTCCACGTTTGATAGCCCGCTCCACTGCAGCCATGTTGGTTTCCAGCTGCCGTACCCGTTGTTCAATTTGCGAGATGCGCTTGCGCAGGATCTCTTTTTCCCGTTCCAGCCGTTCCTTTTCTTTCAGCATCAGGTGCATCTCGAAATAACTTGGTTCCTTGATGGCCCGGGTATGGGGCAGGTAAATGTCCCTGGTGGTGATGAGCTGCGACATTTCAACCATTCCTTCCCTGTTAGCAGACCAGATTCATCAGATCATCTATGGTCTTTCTCAACTTATTCTTTTCCGTCTGGGACTCCAGTCTGCCTGACTCTGACATCAGCACATCAAAACAGACTTCCCGGAACATGGGGTCTTCGCCCCCGGCTTTGATCCTGCACTCCTTGCACACGCGGGCGATCATGATCGTGGCCCGAAGCGAAGGGGCAAATTGCGAACTGGCAACGAAACGCAAGTCCCGCACCAGATTCACGATGCGCTCCACATCAGACTTTGGCAGACCCGACTTGACACAGGCAATCATTATTTCCGTTTCCCGGTCGTAATAGCTGAGGTCGATGGTGATCATTCTGTCCCGCAAAGCATCCTGAAACTTGTGTACCCCTGCGTATTCTTCCGGATTGCTGGTAAAAATGGCGGAAAACTCCGGGTGCACCTTTAAGATTTGCTCCCCCTTTTGGAACTGGGAGAGGTCAAGAATTTTCTCTTCCAGCACCGCCAGGAGCGCATTGTTGGCTTCGGGACGGGAACGGGTAAACTCGTCGTACACCAGGGTGGCGCCTATCCGGCACGCCCGGGTCAACCTGCCGTCATACCACACCGAGTCAACCGACTCCTCGCCCTTCCAGACTGAATGGATGTAATTGTCAACTACCTTTTTGCGCTTGAGCCCGAAATTTCCGCCTATCAGGTCAGTGTTGGTAAACTCATCATTGCCGTGGATAAGCATGACCGGCCGCTTAAGCTGCTCAGCCGCATACAAGGCCAGCGTGGTTTTTCCGGTCCCGGCCGGCCCGCAAAAATGAACCGGGAACCCGGCCCTCAGGTAAGTCAGCGCCTTATTGATAATCTTTTTGATACACTGGGTTTCTACGAACTTGCCGTCACTGCGCAGGATGTCTGTCATAGCCCAACTACCCACCTTATTTCAATCTAATCCTGGAGCTGTGTCTCAACTTGTGTCCTTTCCCTCAATCCTTTGCGCTGGTAGCCCAGTATTTCGCCGTTTTCGTGCACCTCTACCTGATACAGGGCTAGGATATCGTCCTGGCCCCGTTTTCTCAGATACTCCGAATCCTCAATAGTTTCTACCTCGACCCACCAGCCGTTCTCCATCCTGGTCACTCCGATTACGTTGGCGGGTTTATGCAAAGTCGTTTGAAAGAATTGACTTACCAGTTCAACCAGTTTCACTATGCCCATTGCCTTCCCTCCCCCTGCGGTCTTCAGCGAAATTTCCGCTCCCTTTGAAATTCTATGTATCCCACCCTGCGAAGGTGCCGGATCCCCTTGCCTCAAGCGCCTAACCTGCCAGCACAGATCACCCTAAGCCTGCCCCAACTTCTGAATTCTGACTTCTGAATTCTGAATTCCGACCCTTGAGAACAGACTCCTGAGTCTGCTTAAAAGTGTGGTCGAGACACGGCCGCTGCCATGTCTCGACCATAGGACTATACTTGGAAAATCCTAGAAAACCGGATCGGCTTTTAACAAACCTACAGCTCCGGCATACTTGAGCCAGGTGTTAACAGAGGCGATAACCACCCTGGCTTCCACAGCCAGCAGTTCGATCCCTACCAGGGACACCCTGACAAATGCGTCGATAACAATACCTTTGTCTAAGATCCGGTCGATAACTTCCGCCAGGCTGGACGCGTCAATGTCTTTGTGAATGGCCATTTTACAACCCCCTTTTTTTCTAGATATTTCCCAGCTCTCCCCTCTCGGGCAGGGCATTGGAAACAGCTTGTTCTGGATTTGTCCAGGCCCCTCGCCTGTCTACCATATTATATTTGGGCTTCAAGGACAAAGGTTCCAACAGTCCGGAAAATTTGTCCTCTTTAATTGGGTGCTGAGAAGGCCGGAGCCCGGAGGCCTATGGAAGCACGGCAAACATTTCTTGACTATTATTTTAAGAAAGCACGGCAGCCACGGGTTCGTTTTTCCAGGCCATTCTGAATTCTGCCTTCTGACTTCTGAATTCCAACCTATAATTCTTCCTTCTAGCTGCACGCACATCTAATGAATTATATGTCAGGGGCTTTCTCTCTGCTAATAGGTATTCTTTTCCACGTTACGGCAAAAACCGGGAAGGGCTTTCCCCCTCCCGGTTTTCACCGGAAACCTTATAGTAGAGACCGTTCAAAAACGAGTATAGCGCGGAGAACACTCTGCCGGCACCGGAGGCGTACTGGACGTACGTTGAGGATGCCGGCCGAGTGTTCGACAAAGCTAGACGAAGTTTTTCAACGGTCTCCTTAGAAATCGCATTCAGCCTTGGTCAGGCCTACCGCATAAGCATACTTGAGCCAAGAGTGAACGGAAGCGATAACCACCCTGGCCTCCACAGCCAGCAGCTCGATTCCAAGCAAAGCTACCCTGACATAGGCGTCGATGACGACACCTTTGTCCAGGATACGGTCGACAACCTCGGCCAGGCTCGACGCATCAATATCTTTGTGAATGGCCATTTTACACCCCCCCTTTCTCGCCTTTATTACGCCGGACTAGCCCAGCTCACTACCAGAACATTTTTTGGCAGAATGGATAAGGTTTCAGCTTGTCGGCCTTAATTTACTCGTGAAATTTGTCAACCCCCTTTCTCTGCCAAACGACTTCTGCCGCCGGATGCCGGGCTTCCTTTCCGGCAGCTTGTCTACAATACTATATTCCCGGCGCTCGGACAAGGTTACCGGCTGGCCTGATCCGCAAAACAAGCTTTTTGCCGGAACGCAAGAAACGCGCGCTGTGTTTTTCCTCAGCGCGCGCGTTTCCCTGCCGAGGCTGAGACATGTATGTTAGTCTCAGCCTCTCTAGGACTAGGACCGCGCTAGCCCCGGCCCTTCTTTT
>JAJZPO010000130.1 GCA_021811155.1 Bacillota bacterium
ATGCGCCATGTGTCTCTTAGGGCCGAAAATGTCCGACACCTTAAGCCACCCTAATATTCAAATCCATACCTGCTCAACTTTGACCAAAGTCGAAGGTGACGCAGGTAACTTTAAGGCCACGGTGACTGAGGCCCCGCGCTACGTCAATATGGCCGAGTGCACGGCCTGCGGGGATTGCGAGCAGGTTTGCCCGGTTGAGGTAGGGGATCGCTTCAACGAAGGCTCCATGCAGCGCAAAGCCATCTATAAGCTGTTTCCCCAGGCAGTGCCCAACAAGTACCTAGTGGAAAAACGCGGCACGCCTCCCTGCCGGGGCACCTGCCCGGCAGGCTGTAACGCCCAGGGTTATGTAGCATTGCTTTCCCAAGGAAAGTTCGGCGAGGCCTTGGAGGTTATCAGGAGGCGCATGCCCTTTGCCGGGGTTTGCGGACGGATCTGCCACCATCCCTGTGAAGGAGAATGCAACCGCAAGCAGGTGGATGAGCCCATCGCCATCGCCCAGTTGAAACGCTCGGCGGCGGATTATGGTTGGGCTGAAGCGGCGGAACAGAACCTATTGGTCAAACCGCCTGCAGAATTCTTGCTGGATGAACGGGGAAATCCCTTAAATATAGCTGTCATCGGGGCTGGTCCCGGCGGCCTGGCAGCAGCTAAGGACCTGGCTGAGCTGGGTTACCAAGTGACTGTCCTTGATGCCCTGCCGGAAGCCGGCGGGATGCTCCGGGCCGGAATTCCCCGCTACCGTCTGCCCGGAGAGATTGTCAGCCGTGAAACCCAGGCCATCTTAGACCTGGGAGTGACCTTCAGGCCCAATACCAGGGTCGGGGCAGACGTATCCTTTGCGGACTTGCAATCAGAATTTAACGCAGTGCTTGTGGCAACAGGTTTTCAAAAGGGACGTTCGCTGCCCATCCCGGGGAGCGAACTTAAGGGAGTGGGACTGGGGGTCGAGTTCCTCCGGGCGGCTGCCTTGGGTGAAACTCCGGCAGTAGGCAGGAATACAGTGATTATCGGCGGGGGCAATGTAGCAATCGATACGGCCCGCACCGCTCTGCGGCTGGAGGCAGGGGAAGTTCACCTCTACTGCCTGGAAGATTATGAACATATGCCGGCTCACCGCTGGGAGATCGATGAGGCTGAGGAAGAAGGGGTACGCGTTCACGCCGGTTGGGGACCTAAGGAAATCTTTGGCGGCAACGGCGCAGTGATCGGAGCAGGTTTCAAACGTTGCACCCGGGTCTTCGATGAAAATGGACAATTCAATCCGGCCTATGATGAACTGCAAACGGAAATGATCAGCGCCGACTGCGTTATCCTTGCCATCGGGCAGGCCAGCGACCTGTCCTTCCTGGACGGAGCAGGGGTGGAAACCAACCGGGGCGTGATTAAGGTTGATAAACTGACCTACGCCACCAATCAAGCAGGGGTGTTCGCCTGCGGGGATATCGTCAGCGGGCCTGCTTCTGTGGTCGCTGCCGTCGGCGCCGCCCATGAAGCGGCTGAATCCATCCACCGTTTCCTCCAGGGTCAGGACCTCAGGCAGGGCAGGAGTCTAGAGAGACCGGAACTGGTGGGAGTACCTGAAGGTTTGAAGGTAACGGTTGCCGCCCGGCAAAACCAAGCCCAGGCGGATCCCGCTCAGCGGGTCAGGGATTTCTCTGAAGTCTATCAAGGTCTGACCCAGGAGCAGGTCATCAAGGAGGCTAAACGCTGCTTGAACTGCGGGATTTGCTCCGAATGTTTGCAGTGCGTCAAGGCCTGCAAGAAAAAGGCAATTGACCATGCGGCAGAACCCCAGGTTTATGAATTGGCCGTGGGGGCCTTAATCCTCTCTCCCGGTTACGAGGCGGAATCGGGAAGCCTGAGGGGCGAGTACGGCTACGGCATCTATGAAAACGTCATGACCTCCCTGGAGTATGAACGATTGCTTAGTTCCACCGGGCCTACCCAGGGACATGTGCTGCGGCCTTCGGATCGCAAAGCGCCGCAGAAAGTCGCCTTTATCCAATGCGTAGGCTCGCGGACCTGTAATAAGGGAACTGAATACTGCTCTTCTATCTGCTGTATGTTTTCGACCAAAGAAGCCATCATCTCCCGTGAACACGATGCCAACATCCAGCCGGCAATATTCTATCTGGACATGAGGTCCTACGGCAAGAACTTTGACAAGTACGTTAAATCAGCTAAGAAAAACGGGGTGCGTTATGTGCGCACCATGATCTCCAGCGTCAAGGAAGATCCCTTGAGCGGCAGCCTGATTATCAAATACCTCCAGGACAGCAAAATCGTGGAGGAAGAGTTCGATTTGGTGGTCCTGGCCATGGGGGTAAAACCGCCGAAGGCTGCTGGGGAACTGGCCCGTGTTACGGGGATAACCTTGAATGAATACGGCTTCGCCCATACCAAACCCCTCGACCCGATTCAGACCTCCAGACCGGGCGTTTTCGTGGCGGGAGCTTTCCAGGGTCCCAGAGATATTCCCGAGACCGTGATGAACGCCAGCGCTGCTGCCGCTGCAGCCGGTGCTCTCCTGGCTGACGGACGTAACCAGCTGGTTACTCCCAAGGTCTATCCTCCGGAACGCGATGTCAGCGGGGAAGCAGCCAAAGTGGGGGTGTTTATCTGCCATTGCGGCATCAACATTGGTTCCATCGTCGATGTGCCTGGCACGGTAGCCTATGCCAGGACCCTGCCCGGCGTGGTCCACGCCGAGGAGTTCCTCTACACCTGTTCCCAGGACTCCGTCAAACACATTGAAGACGTCATCAACGAGCAAGGGCTTAACCGGGTAGTGGTAGCTTCCTGCACCATCAGGACGCATCAGCCCCTGTTCCGGGAGGCCTTAAGGGAGGCCGGATTAAACCAGTTCCTCTTCGAAATGGCCAATATCCGGGACCAGTGCTCATGGGTGCACAGGGCTGAACCAAAACTAGCTACGGTTAAAGCCAGGGACTTGGTCCGGGCGGCAGTGGCCAAGGTCAAGGGCCATGCGCCTCTGCACTTGGAACCGGTGCCGGTCGTCCCCAGGGCTCTGGTTATCGGAGGCGGGATCGCCGGAATGACGGCTTGTCTGACCTTTGCCGGGCAGGGATTCGAGTCTTACCTGGTGGAACGGGAGCAGGCCCTGGGAGGCAGCCTGCGCGGCCTGCGCTTTGGGGAAGACGGCCAGGACGCCCAGGAATATCTGCTTGAGGTGATCAACAAGGTCCGCTCCAACCCCTTGATTCAGGTGTTTACTCAAACGGAGCTCCTGGAGATCAGCGGTCACCAGGGACACTTTGTCAGCTCCATGAAGACTGAGGACCTGCGCCAGGAGGTGCACCACGGGGTGGTTATCGTGGCCACGGGCGGCAGGTTGTCGGAAGCAAACCCGGTATACGGAATGGATAAAGACCCCAGAATCATCACCTTGGCTGAGCTTGAACAAAAACTCCACGCCCTGCAGCAGATACAGGAAAGTAATCCGCTGTTAGCCTATTTCGAACCGCGGGTCAAATGGCACGAAGCGGCCATGATCCTCTGCGCCAGCGCCGGGGAGGAACTGACCTACTGCAGCAGGAGCTGCTGCACCCAGGGCATCTCCAACGCCATCAGGTTGAAGCAGCAAAATCCTCAGGGCACGGTCTATGTGCTGCACCGCGAAATCCGCACCTACGGTTTCCTGGAGAGCTACTACAAGCTGGCCCGGGAAATGGGGATCGTCTTCGTCCGCTATTCCCCGGATAAGCTGCCGGCGCCAGAAATTGGCGCGGAGCTGTCGATAAGAGTGGCAGACCTGGATTCAGATCTGGAATTTCTGATCAAACCGGACCTCTTGGTCTTGGCCCAGGGTTTTGAAGCGGCCGAGGGTGCCAAGGAACTGGGCACCCTGCTCAAAGTGCCGCTGAATGAAGACAGCTTCTTCATGGAAACCCACGCCAAGCTGGGACCAATGGATTTTCCGGGCTCCGGAATGTTCCTCTGTGGAGCCGCCCACTCGCCCAAGTTTGTCAGCGAGGCGATCTATCAGGCCCAGGGGGCAGTGGCCAGGGCAGTGACCATCCTGGCTAAGTCCCACTTGATGGTGGGTGGGGTGGTTGCTAAGGTAGAAGCGGAAAAATGCGCCGCCTGTCTGACCTGCGTTCGGGTTTGCCCCTACAGCGTACCGAAGATCGGCCCCAACATGGTCGCGGAAATCGAAGCTGTCCAGTGCCACGGGTGCGGCACCTGCGTCGGCGAGTGCCCGGCTAAAGCCATTCAACTCCAGCACTACACCGACGAACAAATGCTGGCCAAAATCTCCGCGGTTGGGAGGACTGAGTAATGGAAAAGCGCGAAAGTGGAAAAACGGAAAGTTTCTATCCCAAAATCATTGCCTTCTGCTGTTACTACTGCGCCTATTCGGCCGCCGACCTGGCAGGGTCGCTGCGCCTGCAGTACCCGCCGGCGGTGCGGATGATCGAACAGCCCTGTTCCGGCAAAGTGGATATCCGTCTCCTGCTGCAAGCCTTTGAGGATGGAGCGGACGGGGTGTACGTAGCGGGCTGCATGGAGGGGGATTGCCACTTCCTCAAAGGCAACATCAGGGCCAAAAAACGGGTCAACGCCGCCAAAAAAATCCTCGACAAGGTCGGGGTCGGCGGCGAGAGGCTGGAAATGTTCAATCTGTCGGGCTCCATGGGCCCCAGATTTGCCGAAATAGCCAATGAGATGACGGAAAGAATTTTACGCCTCGGTCCCAACCCGCTGAACACAGCCAGGGCCGAGCGGGCCACAAAGGGAGAGGAGGGCGACCCTAAATGATCGTTGCGGAAGCAAAAACGTTGGAGGAAATCCTAGAGTCCCTGCAAGGAATGACAAAGGTTTTGGTAGTGGGCTGCGGCGGCTGCGTCTCGGTCTGCCTGGCCGGCGGAGAAAAGGAAACAGGAATTCTGGCCAGCACCCTGCGCATGAAGCGCGAGCTTATGGGCAACCCACTGGAAACTGTGGAGGAAACTCTGACCCGCCAGTGTGACCCCGAGTACGTGCAGCCGCTGGCCAAAAAGCTGGAAGGTATTGACTGCATCCTTTCCCTGGCCTGTGGAGTGGGTGTACAGTTTCTGGCGGAACAATTCCCCCAAACCTGGGTGGTTCCGGCCCTGAATACCCTGTTCGCCGGCGCCACCATGGAGCACGGACTTTGGGAGGAACGCTGCGGGTTGTGTGGGGAATGTGTCCTGGCCCGGACCGGCGGGGTATGTCCGGTCATCCGCTGCGCCAAGAGCCTCTTAAACGGTCCCTGCGGCGGTTCCCAGAATGGCAAATGCGAAGTGAAGCCCAACGAATGCGCCTGGCAGTTGATTTTCAATAGGATGAGCGAGCTGGGCAGGTTGGAACTGCTTCTGGACGTGGCTGGGGCCAAGGACTGGTCTAAGTCCAGGGACGGCGGTCCCCGCAAAATGGTCAGAGAGGAGGTGAAGATCGATGGCTGAGGAAAAGAGCAAACTGCAGAGCCTGTTTGAACAGGGCGAATTTGCTGTAACCTGCGAGATCGGCCCCCCGAAAAATGCCCTGGGAGACGGCATTCGCAAGCACACCGAACACCTGAAGCCCTTTGTGGACGCCGTAAACCTCACCGACAACCAGACAGCCATCGTCAGGCTTTCCAGCATCGGGGCCGGTGTCCATGTCCTGGCGGCAGGCGGCGAACCCATTATCCAGATGACAACCCGCGACCGCAACCGCATAGCCTTGCAGAGCGATTTGCTGGGGGCCTACAGCCTGGGGGTGCGCAACGTGCTCTGCCTCTCGGGGGATCACCAGACCTTTGGCAACCATCAAGGAGCGAAAAATGTCTATGATCTGGATTCCATCCAGTTAATCAAAACCGTAAAAGACATGCGGGAAGCTAAAGTGTTCCAATCCGGGGAAGCAATCAAGCAGGGGGAGCCACGGTTTTTTATCGGGGCGGTGGCCAATCCCTTCGCCGACCCCTTCGAGTTCCGGGTGCTGCGGCTGGAAAAGAAAATCCGGGCAGGCGCCCAGTTCATTCAAACCCAGTGCATCTTTGACATGGAGCGCTTTGAAGCCTTCATGGATCTGGCCTGCAAACGGGGCCTCCACCAGCAAGCCTATATTATGGCCGGGGTAATGCCCATCAAATCCGCCAAGGCTGCTAAGTATATGCAGAAAAACGTTTCCGGCATGCTGGTCCCCGATGGGATTGTGGAAAGAATGAGCAAGGCTGAGGACCAACCGGCCGAGGGGGTCAAA
>JAJZPO010000028.1 GCA_021811155.1 Bacillota bacterium
GGCGCGTGGGCAAGACCCACGCGCCTGCTTAATGGCATAAAAGGGCCTCCCTGATATACAGGGAGGCAAGAAAAGAGGAGGAGAAAAGAGATGTTCCTCTCTATATTTTCCCAAACCCCGCAGTTCTAAACATATTACAAAAAAATATTTATCTCCCCCCAGGTGGTTCAGAAACGGTTTCCTCATTCTGACTCCTGTTTCAGGGCGCTTTGAGAACCAGCCGGCTCTCCCGGCCCGCGTAAACTGAGAGATTTTTGCCGTCCGTCCGCACGGCAATGAGGCCCTCCCGGTCCGTGCGCAAGAGCGGGGTATTCCGTTCCCGCCAGTAAGCGCTCACCTCCGGCGCAGGCTGGCCGAAGTTGTTTTTTCCGACAGAGATAACCGCCGCAGCCGGGCTCAGCCCGTCCAGAAAGTCGCGCTCCATTCCGTACTTGCTGCCGTGGTGGGGGATTTTCAAAACCGTAAAGTTTCCCGGCGGATCTGCAGCCAATGCAGCGAGGGCCTCCATTTCCACGTCAGCGGTCAGAAGGACCGACCTGGTGCCATAATATACTCCCATGGCCAGGGAATTGTTATTTATGTCTGAATGTGTCCCGGCAAACAACTCGCCCGGTGAAAATACCCGCAGCTTCAGGCCCGGTTCCAAATCGAGAGCCTGCCCGGCGCTTAATTCGCTCACCGGCACCCGCCGCTGGGAGAGTTCCCGTTTAAGCTGTTCCCATAACCCAAGCGGTTCCCCGCCTTCAGCCAGAGGCGGGAGGTAAAACCGGCTCACCGGCAGAGTCTTCACAACGTCAATCAGTCCCCCGCTGTGGTCATCGTGCGGGTGAGTCAGGAAAACCCCGTCCAGGCGGTTGATGCCGCGGTTGAGCAGGTAGGGGACCACTACTGACTTGCCCGCATCAAATTCAGGGCTGCGCGGACCTCCGTCAATCAGGTAATGCCTGCCGCCCGGGGAGGAAATCAGGATGCTGTCGCCCTGGCCCACATCCAGGAACTCCACCTGCAGTTCGTGCCGCAAGGACAGTCCTGACATAGCCAGGGGTATGAATAGAGAAGCAAGAAGAAGCGCCATGCCCAGGACCTTTTTCCCTGCCGCAAACTCTTTTGCGAGTCTCCGCCATACACCGGCCGCCCCATCCCGTACGCTATCCCGGCGCAGCCAAAGCAGCAAGCCGGCATAATATGCCACAATCAGGCCAACCGGCGGGCGTGTAACCCAAAATGCCGCGCCAGGTATCCGGGCCATGCCCTGCAAAATGCCCAAGGTAAGCTGGATCAGCCATCCCAGCGGCAGCAGCAGGAGCTTGCCCACGGCAGGGAAAACCAGGCCCAGGCTTATCCCCGCCAGGCCTATTTCCAGGATTAAAGCCAAAAACCAGGTTACCAGAATGTTCGCCAGGATGCCAACTAGAGAAACCTGATAAAAATAATAGGCCAAGAGGGGCAGGGTGGCAACCTGGGCTGCCAGCGGGAAAAGAACCAGTTCCTTGAGGCGGGAAGGAAAGCGCCCCAGCCTGGAGGAAAACTCAGGCACCAACTCAATCAGCCCCCAGGTAGCGGCAAAGGAGAGCTGAAAACCCGCATCCGTTAGGTAACGCGGGTTGTATGCCAGCATCAACAGCGCCGCCAGAGCGAGGGAGTTTAACCCCTCCCCCCGGCGGCCCAAGCCATATCCCCCCAGGACGAGGAGCGCCATCAAAGCCGCTCGCACCACCGGTCCCTCAGCGCCGGTCAGTACAGTGTAGAATATCACCACTGCCGCTGTCAGGGCCAGCCGTGGGATTCTGGGCAAAAAGCCCGTCAGCATCATACCAAAGAAAAGCACAAAGGCTACATTGGAGCCTGATACGGCAAAGGCGTGCAGCACGCCTGTGGTTGAAAATACCTCTCTGTCAGCCGGGGTCATGTTATCCGTATCCCCGAACAGAATACCCTGGAAAACGGAATTTTCCCGTTCACCCATGACCTCGCCGGTCAAAGTCCTGGCCCTGGCCCGAAAGCCCTCGACAGCCCCTCTCCAGTAACTGCCGCCTTGGCTCAGAATTACCGGCTTGGCGTACGTTTTTATCTGGGTAAAAATCCCGCGCCGTTCCAGATAGTCGCGGTAGCTGAAACTGCCCGGGTTGCCGCTCTCCCGGATAAGTTCCGGCCTTCCCGCCACCCGGAGGATCTGACCGCTGGTAAACTCCCTTGTTTCACCCTGCGGCAGGTTAAGCAGGAATTCCTCCGCA
This sequence comes from Bacillota bacterium, assembly GCA_021811155.1. Taxonomy (GTDB): domain Bacteria; phylum Bacillota; class Desulfitobacteriia; order Desulfitobacteriales; family JAJXUE01; genus JAJZPO01. Next base: position 2,235 of record JAJZPO010000028.1, read on the forward strand.
CCCTTTTGCCCTATCCCCTCAACTTCGAGCAGCTTTAGTGTCAAACTCTGACGGGTATCCTTTACCCTTACTTGTACAACTTCTCCCTTAAGAGTCACATCCCGGCCCGTCATCCCGGCCAGCAGAGACTCCGGCGCCCCCGCCAAAAGGTACCAGACTGTACCCAGGGCAAAAAACCAAACCCAGAGCACATACTGGAAACGGGAATCGCCCGCTCCCCATTTCAAGCCGAACCAGGCGGAAGCGGAAATCAAGACAGCCGCCAGGAGGAAACCGGCCTGGCCCATGAGCAAACCCAGGGCCATACCCATCGCTGCAGCAGCTGAGATTCCAACCAACGGCCGGTTCATCTTAATCCACCGTAATGAGATCAGCCAGGTCGGCGTATTTCTTATCCCCGATGCCGGAGACATCCTTCAGGTCCTCCGGCCTTTTAAAGGGACCCTTTTCGGTCCGGTAAGCGATGATCCGCTCCGCCATGGCTGGACCTATACCGGGAAGAGTGTCCAGCTCCTTGGCGTCGGCCGTGTTGATATTGACCTTCCCGGCTGATCTGCTGCCGGTGCTGCTGCCAGGAGTTGGAGCCGATGTCCCGGCGCTGCTCTTTGCCGCCGGCTGTTCCCCCAGCCGTGGTACCACTATCTTCTGCGCGTCCTTCAGTTTTTCCGCCAGATTCAGGTTGTTAAGGTCCGACTCCGGTGTCTGGCCCGCGGCCAAGAGGGCATCGGCCAGCCGGGACCCGGCTGGGAGCTTAACCAGACCGGGCTTGGATACAGCCCCCGTCACATAGACCACTATCTCCGGGTTTTGCGCCGCTGCCGGTTCCTGGACTGCAGGCGCCGCAGCGGGCGGCGCTTTGAACCCCACAAAAGCCCTGATTCCCACTCCTGCGGTCAAGGCTATCACCAGGGTCAGCAGAAATATCTTGACTCTCCTGTCCTCAAGCACAAAAACCACCTCTTCTAAGCCCAACTATTCTATACCGGCAGTCCCTGGCCCTAGCAGAAGATTGACTAGCTTTGTCACAATGGGAAGATAGCCGCGAGAAAAAACTCCTTCCTAAAGACAAGTAGAATGGGTAATTTGTGATTATCCTCGGTTTGTCTAGCCAACCCCATTTGAGTGCGCTACAATGAAGAATAATATGACATCGTGCTATCAAGGCACAATTATGGGGGATTTGCATTGAAATACATTGTATTAGCCTTGATGTGGGTTGGATTCGGGGTTTTGCATAGTTTTCTTATCAGTTTGCGGTTTACCAACTGGGTGAATCGGATTACAAGTCAGTACTTTGCCTTCTATCGACTTGCCTACAACGTTTTTTCGTTAGTTTTACTTGCTCTCATAATGTTTTACACCAAGACCCTTGACTCCGTATTGGTGCTAAAATTTCTGCCGCCCTGGACTATATTGCAGGAAGTACTGCTCGCAGCATGTGGAGTCACGATGCTTTGGGCTTTCCTCAGTTATGACCCTTTGGAGTTCATTGGCATCCGTCAGGTCCTTGACCTTAGGAACAGAAAGGAATTTGCCGAGCATAAGGCAATTACCAAGAAGGGGCTTTTGGGCGCCGTTCGCCATCCAATGTATCTGGCAACTATAGTGGCAATGTGGAGTTTGAACTCAACCAGGGCAGACATCCTGGTACATGTCATTCTGACAGTGTACATTTTGGTCGGAATCAGACTTGAGGAACGGAAACTTGTCAAGCAATTTGGTTCAGAATACACCGCGTATCAGCAGGAGGTGCCGGCTCTGGTCCCCTTCACCAAAAAGGCAAGCTAGCCTCATATTTGGGTCTTGAATTTCCTCCCCTCTTTTTTGCACAGGCGGCAGATGACAAACTTGCCTGGCATGACTGCGCCCGGCAGACCCCCGGGCGGGGAGGTCCACTGGCCGGCCATATAGAAATTCTCCAGGCCGGGCAGGTCGCCCTTGGCGGCAAAGCTCATTTTGGTCCCCGGTGTAATCATAAAGGACATCCAGGCACCTTTCCAGGCGTTGCAGTAGCGCACATAGGTCATAGGCGTAGCCACGTCGGTTTTCTCAATCTTCCCCTCCACCTCGGGGTAAATTTCTTGCAGCAGCGCTTGAACCCTTTGCAGGAGCAGTTCCTTTTCCCGGCGGTATTCTGCCGGGTTTTTCTTTTTCCTTTTCCAGTATTCAAAATCGGCATTCAGTAGGCAGGTTACGCTGGACTTGCCCTTTGGTGCTATGGCTGGATCATAGCAGAAGTGCCGGAAACCCACCGTGTCATTCAGCAGTCCGCCGCCGTCCAGGGGCTGCTCGGGCTTAACGGAGTAGGCATGGGGCCGGTTGGACAGGTCGCAGTCAATCCCAAAGCTGACTTGGCAGGTAGTATAAAGGGGATACTTGGTATTGTTCGAGTACATTTCCTTCAGCTCTTCGGTCAGGTGTTTGCCGTCAAGCATCTCGAACAAGGTAAAGTGCCCATCGGCAGCCGATATCACATAATCGCCAAAGTGCTCACTACCGTCCTTCAGGCGTATGCCCACAGCCCTGCCGTCTTTGATTATTGCCTTTTCAACCCTCTTGCCGTAATTTACTTTGCCGCCAAGTTTCAGGTATCTTTGTTCCATGCGCTTTGCAACCCGCAGGGAGCCCCCCATTGGCCAGCCAGAATCGTCATCGTTCAGACTTGCCAGGGTCATCACCAGGGAGGTGGCGGAGTAGGGAGAGGGCATGATGCTGCTCAATGCAAGGCGGATGAGGGGATCTTTAAACCTGTTGGCCAAATCAATCACCGAGATTTTTGCATATTTACCCAACGACACCATCTTTAACCCCATAGGAAGGATCTTTAGGATATCGAGGACGTTCATCATGTCCGCAGGCTTATCCACAGGTATATCCAACCCCGACAGCTTCCTGACAGCTTTGCAGAGCGCCCGGATTTCCTGTTCGTCCTGAGGAGAAAGCTCAAGCATGTGTTTTTCCAATTTATCTACATCCCTGTAGATTTTAAACTCCCTGCCGTCAAGGGCATAGCGAACAAATTCCTTATTGTTAAGAATTCCTACCGAGTCATCCAGGGCTCCCACTTCATACCATAACTTGTTCAGTCCAACGCCCTGTTTGGTGCCCATCATCCAGTGGATGCACCCGTCGAAATGATACTCTCCCCTGTCCCAGCCCGTGCATTCCCCTCCCGGCTGGGTATGAAGCTCGAAAATCTCGGTGTGAAAGCCATTGAGCCTGCCATAGATGCCTGCCGTAAGCCCGGCAATTCCCGCCCCGACAATTATAATTTTCTTCATCCCCGACTCTTCCCTTCACATTAACTATCTTCACTAGGTATCAAGGCTCTATTCAATACAGTTTTATAAGTTCAATACTTTTAACTCCTTGTAAATTTTAACATGAAAGGTAGCTTTTGTAACCATTATGTATTCTGTTCATGGCAAGCGCGCCAAAAAAGACCGCACTGCAGTTTTGTCAGCACGGTCTTTTTGTGTAGAGTTTGCTCAAGACCAATTTAACTTATTTCGCCGCCGGCGCCCAGTCACTCAGATTTAGAAAAGTACGGGTTTGAACTGGTTTAGGAGCACCACGCTCACGAGACCTACAGCTATGGTCCACATCAGGCTCTTGGTCCTAAAGGCCACCAGGAAACAGGGGATGGCCGCCAGGAAGTAGATGTTGCGCCAACTGAAAGTGACCCCGCTCTGGCGCAGAAAGATGGTCTGGGCTGTGAGAGCCCCCAGGACCGCCGCCGGAATCAGGCGCAGCCAGTTCAACACCACAGGGTGCAGGTCAATCTTGTTCAGCACCACTAACGGCAGCATGCGGGGCAGATAGGTAACCAGGGCCATGCCCAGGATAATCAGGTAGATTTTTTCCATTGTTCCACCCCCACACCCAGCGTTGCCGCCACCACTGTGGCGAGAATAATGTTCCAGCGCCCCGGCAGCCAGACATAGATTGCCAGGGCTAAAACTCCGCCCGTGAGCGCTGCCAGATAAGTAATTCTATCCTGCAATTGGAACACCAGGAGGCAAATGAACATGGCGGTCAGGGCATAGTCCAGTCCAAAAGCCTCGGGATGAGGAATCAGGTTTCCGGCCCATGCCCCCAAAACCGTGCTCAGGGTCCAACCCAATTGGCAGGAAGGGAACAGCCCCCAGAGGAACTTTTCCTCCGCTTCATGTTGGGTGAAATGCCCCAGGGCCACAGCAAAACTCTCATCAGTTATCTGGTAAGCCAGAACTGCCAGCCTCCCCACCCGCACCCGCTTCAAAAAGGGCGCCAGGGAAGCGCTGAACAGCAGGTGCCTCAGGTTAACCAGGAAGGTGGTAACCACAATAGTCAAAAAGCCTGCCCCGGATTGGAGCAAGGCAATAGCAATGAACTGGGCCGAACCGGCATAGACCAGCAGGGACATGGCAAAAATCTCAGGTATGCTGAGACCTGCGCTGTGGGCCAGTACCCCGAAAGCAAAGCCCAAAGGCAGGTACCCCAGCACGACCGGCACAGCCGAGGAGATACCCTGCCTAACCAAATGTCTTGTCACTTTCTCCCACTCCTGTTACCCCATTGCTAAAGTCTCACGGAAGATGTCATCTATCAGGCTTCTCCAGAATGCCCTCCATCTGCAGCAAAGCAATCTTGTCAGCCAGGCCGTTGCGGGAAGTGAAGCCGCCCAACAGTTTGCCTGCAGACAAGACTCTGTGGCAGGGAACCACCAGGGGGACCTGGTTGCGGGCCAAAGCTCCGCCTACGGCCCTGGCCCCCTTAGGCTTGCCCAGCTTGGCCGCCACAGAGCCGTAAGTTTCCTTCTGCCCATAGGGAATCTGCCGCACCAGTTCAAGCACCTGGCGCTGAAAAGGGGTAGCCCAGGACCAATCCACCGGGAAGTCCAGCGCTTCCCGTTCCCCGGCAGCATAGCGCCGGCAAGCCTCCTGGTATTCGCACTCCGCCCTTTCAACCCAGTCAGCTTCCGGTTTCAGGTCCTCCAGCACCTGAGCAGGCTCGCTGCAGGGCAATATAACCCGGCGTATTCCCTTTTCGCTATAAGCAATCCCCATCCAGCCTTTAACGGTCTGGAAAACCGAGTACTCCATCTCTTTTTTCCTCCCCGAGTGAACTAACTCAACGGAAATTGTGCCAAACCAATTGGCTCAAATTCTACCCCTGAAACTCCTACGAGGTAGAGGTCCGGGAAGCACAAGAACCGTCCCTTTGCTTCCCTTTGCTTCCCTTCCTTTGCTTCACCTTTGCTTCAGAGAAGAACCGTCCCCAACTGACTCAGAAAGGAACTAGGACGCCGAGAACCGTCCCCGATGTCCTAGTCCTGACTCGTGCCAACACGATTCTGACTCCTGAATCCTGACTTCTGACCCCGAAGTCAGCTCCGAAGTTACTACTTCACCACGATATTGACCAGTTTTCCAGGGACTCCGATCACTTTCACGACCTGTTTGCCGGCAATGAGCTGTTGAATTTTGGGTTCCTCGAGGGCCAGGGTCTCCATTTCCTTTTGCTCCAACCCTGCTGGGACTGCCAGGCGTTCCCTCACCTTGCCGTTAATCTGCACCACGATAGTAATCTCGTCCTGCACCAGGGCTTCCGGGTCTACCTCCGGCCAGCTTTCCAGGTGCACGCTCCGCCCATTGCCAATGGATTGCCAGAGTTCCTCAGCGATGTGAGGAGCAAAGGGCGCCAGGAGAACAATCAGGGCCGTTATAGCCTCCCGTACCACCGCCGGGTTTTGTTCCGGATGCTCCCTGTAGGCATAACAGGCGTTTACCAGCTCCATGATGGCGCTGATGGCGGTGTTGAAGTTAAAGCGGGCGGAAACGTCGTCGGTTACCCGCTTGATCGTCACATGGGTCATCCGCCGCAGGCTGCGGGCTGCATCGTCCATCTCCCCGGCGCCGTCCGTCTTAAACATCTCGCGATAGTGGTAGACCAGGCGCCACACCCGGTGCAGGAAGCGGTATGAGCCTTCAACTCCCTGCTCGCTCCATTCCAGATCCTTTTCCGGCGGTGAAGCGAACAGAATGAACAATCTGGCCGTATCGGCGCCGTATTTGGCGATAATCTCCTCCGGGCTCACCACATTTCCCTTGGATTTGGACATTTTTGAGCCGTACATGCAGACCATGCCCTGGGTCAGGAGGTTCTGAAACGGCTCGTCAAATTTCAGGTAGCCAAAGTCCCGCAATGCCTTGGTGAAAAAGCGCGAGTACAACAGGTGCAAAATAGCGTGCTCTACCCCGCCCACATACTGGTCCACAGGCATCCAGTAATTCACATCTTTCTCCTCGAAAGCCTTGTCACGGGAGTTAGGGCTGCAGAACCGCAGATAATACCAGGAAGAGCAGACAAAGGTGTCCATGGTATCGGTTTCCCTCCTGGCCTTGCCGCCGCAGGCAGGGCAGGTGGCCTCCAGGAAACTGGGCGAAGTGGTAAGGGGGGATTCCCCGCTGGGCCTGAACTCCACGTCCGTGGGCAGGAGCACCGGCAGGTCTTTCTCCGGCACCGGCTGGGTGCCGCACTTTTCACAGTAGAGCATGGGAATGGGCGCACCCCAGTAGCGCTGGCGGGAAATCAGCCAGTCCCTGAGGCGGAAGTTTATTTTCCTCACCCCGTAGCCCTGGTCTTCGACGTAGTCCGCAATCTTCTCCATGGCAGCTTTATTCTCCATGCCGTTAAAAGAAGCGGAATTGACCATAATGCCGGGATCATGGTAGGCATCGGTCATGGTATCCGGGTCAAGTTCCCGGTCCCTGGGGCTTATTACCACCCGGATGGGCAGGTTGTACTTGCGGGCGAAAGCGAAGTCGCGCTCATCGTGGGCTGGCACACCCATGACCGCGCCGGTGCCGTATTCCATCAGCACGTAGTTAGCAATCCAGATTGGTACCTTTTCCCCGTTAAGCGGGTTGATGCAATAGCTGCCTATAAAGAGGCCCTCTTTTTCCGTCTCCGTTGAAGTGCGGGCAATCTCATTTAAACCTTGCGTCTTTTCCACAAAAGCCTGAACTGGTGCTTCGTAAGCAGTGCCCCGGGTCAATTTATCTACCAACGGATGCTCCGGGGCCAGTACCAGGTAGCTTACCCCGTAGATGGTATCATGCCGGGTGGTATAAACAGTGATATCTTCTGCCGAACCCTCCAGCTGGAAACGCAGTTCCACCCCTTCACTGCGCCCGATCCAGTTCCGCTGCATGCTCTTCACTTTCTCGGGCCAGCCCGGCAGTTTCTCCAAGTCATCTAAGAGAGTCTGGGCGTAATCGGTAATCTTGAAGAACCACTGGGTCAAGTCCTTTTTGGTTACCGGAGTGTCGCAGCGCTCACACGCTCCATCCACCACCTGCTCGTTGGCCAGCACCGTGGCGCAGGAAGGACACCAGTTGACAGCCGCCTTCTTGCGGTAAACCAGGCCGTGCCGGTAGAACTCCAGGAACAGCCACTGGGTCCACTTATAATAGTCAGGGTGACAGGAAGCCACTTCCCTGTCCCAGTCATAGGAAATACCCATCTCATTCAGCTGACGCTTCATGTTGGCGATGTTGTCCCAGGTCCAATCCGAAGGATGAATCTGGTGTTTGATGGCGGCATTTTCCGCCGGCAGGCCGAAAGAGTCCCAACCCATGGGGTGAATCACGTTAAACCCCTTCATCCGCTTGAACCGGGCTATAACGTCTACAATCGAGTAGTTGCGCACATGCCCAATATGCAAGTTCCCCGATGGATAGGGGAACATTGCCAGAGCGTAATACTTGGGCTTGCCTGCATCCGCAACCGAAGCGTAAAGGTTAGCTTCCCGCCAATTTTGCTGCCACTTGGCTTCCAACTGTTTAAAGTTGTAGCGCTCGTCCATAACAACTCCCCCAGAGTAAAAAAATAAATCCCCCGCCCCATCGGGGCGAGAGACTTTCCCGCGGTACCACCCAATTTGGCAGGACTTGGCCCTGCCCTCTTGCGGCTCTTAACGGCGCCATCCGTCCCCGGCTACGTGTCACCGGGAAAGCTCCAAGGCGAGTTCGCCGCCAAAGGTTACCGGTTCACACCACCCACCGGCTCTCTTAAACCAAAGGTTATGGCTACTACTCCCTGTCATTGCCTGCTTTTAGGTGTGCTTTTTTGGTCCGAATTCAGAAGTCAGAAGTCAGAATTCAGAATGGTTTGAGCCTACGTGCAAGCGTCAAAGCTCAGGTGGATTCGCTTGGACAGAAAATACCGTTCGCGGTCCTATTCTGACTCCTGACTCCTGACTCCTAGCTCCTGACCCCTGATTCTACCTCATAGCTTAACAAACCATGGGTTTTCATGTCAAGTCTTCTAAACCTTGGTCGACACAAACAGCCAACGCTCCGATTCAATGCCGGCCGGCCTGCCGCTGTAGCCGTCGTAAACCCCGCTCAAGTTCCAGCCTGTCAGCCCTAAAAGCTCCTCTACCCTGGCCAGCTTGAAGGCCTTTTCCAAGTGGACCTCATCAAATCTGGCATAGGCCGGTCCGCCAGGGGACTTGACAAAGAAAGTGAGCCGCATTTCACACAGGTCCCGGCCCGGGTCAAAGCCGTTCTCCCAGATGTAGGCCAAGTCCTCTTCCACATGGCTGAAGCTGTTGTCCCCCAACACCTGGCCCAGGTAATAGGGGGTGTTGAGATCGAATATTAACAACTTGGGGTTTAGCTTATGCAAACCCTGAAAGACCTCCGCCAACTCTGCCTGGCTGGCCAGGTAGTTCATGCTGTCACTGAGACAAATCACAGCGTCAAAATCTCCCAAGGGAGGAAGCCGGCGCATATCCGCTTTGAAGAGCGGCACCGCAAACTTCCGCAGCTTCCCTTCCGCCACAGCCAGCATCTCTTCCGACAGATCCGCCCCTACCATTTGATAACCCCTTGAGGCCAGTTCGTATGACATGCTGCCCGTGCCGCAGGCCAAATCCAGCACCCTGGCCTTTGGGGACACCTGGGTTCTGAGAATTTTTTCCACCACATCAGCCCAATGGCCGGTATCTATGTCCGTTAACCGGTCGTAAACTGCAGCCAAATCCCGGTACATTTAAAGATGCACCACCTGGGCATCGCCCCAAAGGCGTTCCAGATTATAAAAACGGCGCGCCTCTTCCTGCATCACGTGAATTACCAGATCCCCACAGTCTAAAAGCGCCCAGCGGGCCTCAGACAAGCCCTCAACCCTCAATACTGGCACCCCTGTCCCGGGCAATTTCTCGATCAAATTCTCTGTGATGGCCTTTACTTGGGTCGTCGAATTGCCGGTAACAATCAGAAAATAATCTGTAACTACCGATATGCCGCGTAAATCCAACAAGATGCTGTCCCGGCCTTTTTTCTCCCCAACGGCTTCCAGCGCTGTTTTCAACTGCTCGGAATTAATCAAAAATTATTCCCCTCCCATTAGCAAATAATTACGCGCTTCGATTGTCCGGATATGAATCGGTTTCCCTGCCTCCAAGAGGAATCTCAGGGTATGGTCCAGGGCGCCCAGGATTCCGCTTTGCAAGCCTGACTGGGCCAGCTCGCGCAGACGCTCTGCTCCGGGGTACCTTCTTCCGGGTTCAATCATATCCGCCAGATATATAATTTGCTCCAGCTTGCCCATTTTCCTTCTGCCCAAAGTATGGGAGGTTACTGCCAGGAGAATTTCGGGATCTTCAATTCCTAACTCTGACTCGATGAGATGGGCCCCGACCGGCCCGTGCAGCAGTTCCGGGCAGGCCAGTGAAATATCATCCTCTACTCCCAGTTTACGGGCCAGGGCCACGAGCTGTTCCGTCGGGAGCTCCCTGGCATAGTCGTGCACCAGACCCGCAATCCTGGCTTTTTGCCGGTCTGTCCCGCTGGACTCCGCCAGTTCCGCCGCTGTTTGGGCCACGCCCAGGGAATGATTATAGCGCTTGGGACTTAATCTTCGGGCCATCAGAGATTCCAGGCTGTCCACGCTGTCCCTCCAAACGAGAAAGTTGACAGCGTCCGTGGCTGCCAACTCCTTAATTAAGGTACTAACATAACCTTATGGTAAAACCCCTGATTTGTAAAGGAGGGTTTTTAATTTTACATCTGTTTCGGTTTTGCTTCATTCACAGTTATGGGCCTGCCGCCAAATTCTGCCCCATTTAAGCTTTCCACCATTTTTTCAGCGTCTGCGTCACCGACCTCGACAAAACCAAAGCCGCGGGAACGTCCCGTCTCCCGGTCGGTAATAATCCGGCTGCTGACTACCTCGCCATGGCTGGCGAAAAACTCAGCTAAATCCTCGGGTTTTGTGGTCCATGGAAGATTTCCTACGTACAGAGTCCGTACCATGTTGTGTTTCACCTCTTTTAGCCCTTGATTACTGTACCGCATTTGTAGTATGTACATTAAACAGGCTAATATACTTTGCTCTTCCAGGCACAAATTAGAGGATTTTTTTAGTTTTGATATAGTCCATGCTGAAAAATATAGCTCGCCACATTTTCCGGCACCAATTCCCTGATGCTTTGTCCGCTTTGCACCCTGCTCCGCACCTGGGTCGAAGAAATGTGCAGGCCCGGTACTTCCAGCGCCTTTACCCGGCTGTGGACGTACTGTGGCAGAGCTAGTATTTTCTGCCTGAGCCCGGCATAGCCCGGACGGGCCACAGCGATAAACCGGCAGTACTGCATCAGCCTGGGTACGTCCCGCCATGTCAGGATTTCCAGGATGGCGTCGGAGCCGGTGATAAAAAAGAGCTCAGCATCTTCCCCCAGCTGGCGGTGAAAATAGGTGACGGTATCGATGGTATAGGATTTTCCCGGCTTGCGGATTTCAAAATCCGAAACCTCGAAATATTCCTTTTGGGCAACAGCCCCCTGCACCATCTCCAGCCTGGCCTGGCCCGGTGTGGAGACACCTGTCTTGTGCGGCGGGTCTCCCGCCGGTACAAAAATAACCTTTTCCAGGCCGAAACCTGCCCGGGCCGCCTCGGCCGCCGCCAAGTGGCCAAGGTGAATCGGGTCAAAAGTGCCGCCCATCAGACCAATCCGGCGCATTCTGCCTCCCCCTAATCAGGAATAGGACAAAGGGGACGGTTCCTTCCGTCCTAGCGAATTTAGTAATTATTTGGAACCGGGGTACTTCAGTACACGTAATAAGGCAAGGTTCATTCCATAACTCCTGGCCTCGCTATCTCACGTAGCTGAAAGTACCCCCGGAACCTACGATTCGCAATTGCCGTTTACACGAAGGCCTAACAAGTTAAACAAGCCTTCTTTATAACCGCTAGGGAAACAACGGCACTTTGGAATCGTTCTACTAGGGCAGCTCGATTTCCGGTTTTTCCTGCGACCGCCGGTAGAGCAGAAAGTTGCGGCCAATGACCTGGACCAGCTCGGCCTCTGCTGCGGATGCCAGCTCCGCTGCGATGTCGCTGGGAGCTTCCAGGCAATTCTGCAGCACTCGGCCCTTGATCAGTTCCCTGGCTTCCAGAACATCCACAGTCTGCGTCACCAGGTTAGGGGAGATACCCCCCTTGCCCATTTGGATTACCGGTGTCAGTTCATGGCCCAGGCTTCGTAAATATCTCTTTTGTTTACCTGTTAACATTTCAATAGCGGCCCGAAGGCCGTTTCACCCCTTTTATTGCATTCTGCGTGTGATTATACCATAAGAATTCCCAAATAGCATACAGTCCCTATGTTTAAAGTGTTTAGGCCACGGCCTATTCATAACGTAAGGCTTCAATTGGGTCCAGGCGGGCCGCCTTATTGGCAGGGTAGATGCCGAAGAAAACTCCTACAGCGACGGAAAAGAGCACGGCAATTAAAATGGCGGTCCAGGAAATCAGGGGCGGCCAGTTCAGCAGGTAGGAAGCGAGAATGGCTCCCCCGATGCCAACCACGATGCCGCAGGCGCCGCCGATCAGGCTGAGCACCACGGCCTCAAGCAAAAACTGCAGCAGAATATCCTTATGCCGGGCGCCCAGGGCCTTGCGGATGCCGATTTCCCTGGTGCGTTCCGTGACCGAAACCAGCATGATATTCATAATCCCGATCCCGCCAACGAACAGGGATATACCGGCCACCGCCCCAATAATATAGGTGAGGATATCCGCCACCTTTTTCGCGGCGCTCACCAGCTGCTCCACATTAAAAGCCTCATACCGGTCCTGGGTCCCGTGCCGCCTGTTGAGGATTGCCTTCGTGGCAGAGATGGCGCTGTCCACCAAATCCCTGCTGGCGGCTGTCCCCTCCAGCTGGTCCACCCGGTTGGTCCCGAACATCACTGACCAGGTGGACCAGGGCACATACATATAAGCACGGTCCGGCCCCATATCAAACTGGGCAAAGGCTGACTTTTCCTTTTCAATTACCCCTACCACCATCAAAGGCGTGTTGCGCACAATCACCTGTTTGCCGATGGGGTCCACCCCCCGGAACAGTTTGTCGGCGAGGTTCTCATCGATTACAGTCACCCTGCGCTGGGCTGACAGGTCCTCTGTGGAAAAGAACCTGCCCGGGTTTACGGTGCGGTTGCGCACGACGGCGAAAGACGGAGTTGTCCCCACCACCACCGCCTGAGCCTCGCGTTCTTCTGCCGCTGCTGTGGCATATTCCACGCTGGCCGGCACTATGTCCTTTACCGAAGTAAGGGCATCCTTGACTGCCTGGGCATCCCGCAGGGTAAGCCTCTCATTGGGCGGAATCGTATCTGTATCCACGCTGCGTACATAGACCACAAACAGGTTGACCCCGCTTCGCTCCATTTCCCGTGTTATGGCCGCCCTGCCCCCCTGTCCGATGGCCACCACGGCAATAACCGCGGCAATCCCAATGACTATACCCAGCATGGTCAAAAAGGCCCGCAGCTTGTTGGCCCAGATTCCTTCCGCCGCCACCCGTACGCTTTCCAGCCAATTCACCTACTCCACCTTAACCTTCATTCCCTCGCTGAGGTCGTTGGACGGGTTGAGCACCACCAAATCTCCTTCCTCCAGACCCGAGGTTACTTCCATGTTGATATCCCCTACAATCCCCGTTGCCACCTTGGCCTTGCGCAGGATTCCGTCTTTCACCACGTAAACATATTTGTCACTATCCGCCGTAATCACAGCTTCAAGTGGGACCTGGAGGATATTATCCTTTGCTGCCGTGACCACCGTCAGGTTGACAGAATAGCCGGGCTTCAGGGCGGGGTCGCTTTGATCAACGCTGAATTTAACCTGCACCGTGGTCTGGCTGCCTTGGGCTGTGGCTTGAGTTTGGGCCATGGGCGCAACGGAGGTGACCTTGCCGCTGAATTGTTTGTCAGCCAGAGTGGCGCCGGTAATTTTTACGATCTGGCCCGGGGCCAGCTTGGCTGCATCCACCTGGTTGATATCCGCTTCTACTATCAAGCGACTCAGGTCACCGACAATGACCAGAGGCGCCTGCGGGGCTGCCATCTGATTCGGGGCCACATTGACCTGAAGCGCCGTTCCATCTATGGCTGCCGTAACCTTAGCCTGATCTTTTTGACTTTGTACCACAGCAAGGGAAGCCTGGGCTTGTTTCAGCGCTGCCTGGGCCTGAAGCAGGGCGTTTTTGGCGTCATCGATTGAGCCTGTCAACATACCCGGGCCCGCTGTTGGCTGACCCGGCAATCCCCCTGCATTAGCCGTTGGCGCCTGGCCGGCCTGCTGCAATTCAGTTACCCGGGCATTTGCCGCCGTTACATTGGCCCTTGCCACATCGACCGCTGCCTGGGCCTGTTTTATCTGCAAGTCAATGTCTGTAGTGTCCAGTTGAAGTAAAACCGCTCCCTTTTTTACCGGAGTACCTACGCTAACCGCCACACTCTTCACCAAGCTGGGTTTATACAAGGTAACTTCCTGTTTACTGGCCATGTCTATAGTGCCGGTGGCGTAAACTTTTGTCTCGATGCGGGCCCGTTTTACCCCAACAGCCTTAACCTGCGGCAGGTCAGCCTGGCTGTGGCGGTAAAAGAAATATCCCCCAGTCCCCAAAACTACTAGAGCAGCCAAGAACAGCGCCAGCTTTTTCAAGCCTTCACCCCCGGAGATTCACTATTACAATATCTTAGCACATTTTGGGACAAAACCGAAATCAGGCCTTTTTCCCCCAGCCGGGACCCTTCTGCCGCTTTTGGAATAAATTGCTAGTAAGTAAGCGCCAGCCGGTTTTGTACAGGGGGAATAATCTTGCAGCAGCTCCTTGACCGCTCTCTCAGATACGCCCGCAGCTTTGTCCATCAGGGAATAACCTCTATTGCCGGAGAAAAACCCGTCCCATCCGCCTACCTGATATCTGCGGCGCCTGTGCCCACTGCTTTGGCCATGCTTGCCCTTGCTGCAGGCGGGGCCGGCCACATTCAGAATATCCGGCTCGGGGCGGATTACCTGAAAAATACACGCTTGTCCCAGGGTTGGGGCAATACACCCGCCGGCCCGGCAAACAATCTGGCTGCCGCTATCTGTTCCAAAGGCTTGACGGCGCTCGATCCACCTGGGATCACTCCCCAGCTAATCCACGACGCTGCGTGCCTGGTAGCAAAAACCTGGACCCAGGATTTCGACCGTTTGGCGCCGGGCTGGCTGCCAAAGCAAAACTCTCCTCTCATCAAACTGCTGGAGGCAATCAGCGGCAAAACTCTGATCCCCACCCTGGAGACCATAACCCTGCGGGACTTTAAGAGCCTTTCCCACTTCATGCCCCCCTATGGCCGTCCCACCATGCTGGCCGTGACCCTGATCAAAGAATGGAACCGCCACGGCAAGGATGAAGAGACCATAGCAGCAGCAAAAGAACTGGCCGGCTGGGTTTCAGCCGACGGGTCATGGTGCGAAGACGTTGTGGTAACCTCCATGGCGGTCCTGGCCCTGTCCCTTGCCGGTTTAACGGAGCCTCTGAACAAAGCGTATGACTGGTTGAGCGAAACCCAGTATGATCACGGCGGCTGGCCTGCTTTCAACCAGTTGACCAACTGGGCCGCCGGCTGGGCCGCTCAGATCGTGGGCAGTCCGCAGATTTATCAGCTCACCACACCTTACCTGCTCCGTGCCATCAATCAGGATGGCAGCCTTGGCACTACCCCCCCCAATTCCTATCCTGATCTGGATGACACTGCTATCGGCCTGCTGGGGCTCCTCAGTGACCCAAATGTACCGCTGGCCCCGCTGCATAAGCCGCGGGATCTGCTGCTTAGACTGCAGAACAGTGACGGCAGTTGGGGAACCTTCCCTTCTTTCACCGGTTTGCCGCCCGGTTGCAGCTGTGACTTCCCGGTTTACATCAAGAGCGCAGACGTAACCTTGCATGTCCTGCAGGCCCTGCTCAAACTGGGTTTCCCCGAGACCTCCTTACCCGTAACCAGGGCTTTGGGCTGGTTAACCAGGTGCCAGCATGCCGACGGCACCTGGGATTCGACCTGGTTCCTGGGCCAGACCTATGCCACAGCCCAGATTATCGACCTGCTGCTGGACCTAAAGCCCGATGCGGAAACCACCACCCGGGGAATCAACTACCTGCTGGGAGCACAAAAGAACGGCCATTGGGACAGGGGTTCAGCGGGTGAAACCGGTCTCGCTCTGTACACCTTGTTGAAGGCAGGCACATACCCCCACTCCACAACGATAACCAAAGGCCTGGATTACCTTATCTCCCTGCAAACCTCGGATGGTTCCTTCCTCCCCTTTTACAGCGGTTTTTACGCCAGCGGGCTCTACTATGAAGAACCCCTGTCCGAAGCCATGGCCGCCCTCCGGGCCCTGGAACTGTTCCTAAAGCTTACACAAAAATGAGTCAGTCGGGGACGGTTCTCTGCTGACTCAAAAAATGAGACCACAAAGAATCATCCCTAACTGACTCACAGGACCGGCGACAAAGCTAGGCGAAGTTTTTCAACGGCCGTCTAGTCTACGAAGTCGAATTCCAGGTCCGCGATCCTCACCTTGCTGCCATGGGTCGCTCCGGCCTGGCGCAAGGCCTCTTCCACTCCCATCGCCTTCAGGATGTTCTGAAACCTGCGGACGCCGCCTTCGGTTTCAAAATTGGTCATGGCTACGTGCCTGTCCAGTTCCCGGCCGCTGACCACCAGGACATCCCCATCCCGCTCGATGCTGAATCGCTCCACCGGTCTTGCCTGAACCAACCTGGGCTCGGCCGCCGCCACAGGCTCAGGAACGCTCGCCTTTAAGTCCGCCAGGAGTTGGCCAACCCGCAGCATCAAAGACCTGACCCCTTCCCCCGTAGCAGCAGAAAGCGGGTAAATCTCAAACTCGCCGGCCAACAGTTCCTTGAGCCGGGCCAGGTTCGCCTCTGCAGCGGGAATGTCCATCTTGTTGGCCGCAATTACCTGAAGCTTTCTGGCCAGTTCCGGATTGTGCAGTTCCAGTTCCCGCTGGATCACCCTGTAATCCTCCAGAGGGTCCCGGTCTTCGCTGCCCGAAATATCAAGCACATGAATCAACAGGCGGGTGCGCTCAGTATGGCGCAAAAACTCATGACCCAAACCCGCTCCCGTATGTGCTCCTTCGATGATGCCGGGAATATCGGCGATGACAAAACTGAATCCATCCTCCAACTCTACAACCCCCAAGTTCGGGGTGAGGGTGGTAAAGTGGTAATCGGCAATTTTCGGTCTGGCAGCAGACACCCGGGAAATCAGGGTGGATTTGCCCACATTGGGGAATCCCACCAAGCCCACGTCAGCCAGCACCTTCAGCTCCAGGGTGAGCCATCTCTCCTCACCCGGTTCACCCTTTTCCGAGGTAGTCGGCGCTTTGTTGGCATTGGTCATAAACCGGGCGTTGCCCCGGCCACCGCGCCCACCCCGGGCCACAACCGCCTCCTGGCCGTGGCGCACTATATCAGCCAAGATTTCTCCCGTTTCAACATCTTTAATTACAGTGCCCACAGGTACCCTGACCCGCATGTCTGCCGCGCCCTTGCCATGCATGTTTTTGCCCTGACCGTGTTCCCCCCGGTCCGCTTTGTAATGGCGCTGGTAACGGAAGTCAGCCAGGGTCCACAGGCCTTCGTCCCCGCACAAAACCACGTCGCCGCCCCGTCCGCCGTCTCCGCCGCTGGGACCGCCCTCAGGGACATACTTTTCGCGCCGGAAAGCCACAGCGCCGGAGCCGCCATCCCCGCCCTTGACATAAATCTTAGCCTGGTCGTAAAACACCGTCACATCACCTTTAATTCATTCTGGTAAACGCCGATAGCCGGGACGCATGAACCGTCCCCATTATCCTAGCATGGAAATTCGAATTTGATACTGCCTGCGGGGGTATCCTCAAGTATTGCTGCCTTAAACTTTACTGCAGCTTCTGCCAAATCCCGCTGCCGTGATCGGTTTAAGCCCGAAAGGCCTATCTCCAATTTTACACAGTCTGGAACGCCGGTCAGGTTTAAGTCCAGCCGGGCAGACCCCGCAATGTTTTCCGCGACTAATGCAACAAACTTGCTGCAGTCCTTGGTCCAGTTTAGTTCGGGCAGTTCACTGTCCGCTTTGAGGCCGAATGCCACATCATGCTTAAAACAGTTCGCAGACAAAAGCATCAGCTCCACCGCCGCCCGGGCCGGTTTAAGCCGGGAAAGAGGAGCGGCAGCAATGATGTCCGCCGCGGCCTGCCGCAGGTAATCCAGCGCTGCCTGATTTTTGTTCAGCTGCAGGTAACCCATGACCACCTGAAAATGGTTTAGCACATCATGCCGCTGCAGGCGGTAAAGCGCCAGCAGTTCCGCCAACAGGTCAACTTCCTGTATAGTTTCCACAACTCTTTCCCCTTTCATGCTTTTTGTCCTGTTTAGCCCTCGAGTCCACTGCCGCACCCGGTTCAGTTCAAGGTGTCACGGGGACAGTCCCCGTGACAGCAAGTGGTGTCACGGGGGCAGGTACAGTGTCCAAGGGTGTCAATGGGATACCATGACAGTGGCTTAGTCTAGCCGGGTGTCAAGGGGACTGTCCCCCTGACATAAAAATGAGTCAGTGGAGAACCGTCCCCAAGCGACTCAAAAAACCTCCGGGATTCCCGGAGGTTTTTTTGCTTTGCTTGCTTACTTTGCGGTTATTGTCACACGCTCGGGATAAATGCTGACTTGTTTGCGGTCTCTGCCTTTGCGCTCAAACTTTACATAACCGTCAATCGTGGCGAAAAGTGTATCATCGCCGCCTCTGCCGCAATTGTTACCGGGATGGAACTTTGTGCCCCGCTGGCGCACAATAATGCAGCCGGCACTAACAAACTGGCCGTCGCCGCGCTTCACACCCAGCCGCTGAGCTTGGCTGTCACGGCCGTTGCGGGAACTTCCCACCCCTTTTTTATGGGCAAAAAGCTGCAGGTTCATTTTCAGCATGGAGTCCACCTCCTCTGTTCAAACATAACAAACCGTGATGCGTGACTCTCCCGGATTCCTTCCAATCCCTGCAGCATGGCGCCGAGGATAGCCCTCGCCATGAGCCTGTCCTGGTCGGTGGTGAGCCGCTTTAAAGTACATTCCAGAAATCCGTCCTCCGCCCGGTAAACAGGCGGCACGGAAAGGTATTTTTCCAGGCCGTTGACAGCGCTGACAGTCAAAGCGGATACACCCGCGCAGACTATATCCTGCCCCGCTTGGGCAAAACCGGCGTGCCCCTCAACCCGGAAAAAGCGGATATCACCCAATTCGTCTACCTCATACAGGACCCTTATGCCCTTAGGCTTCGATGCTTTCGACAACGACCTTGCTGAAGGGCTGACGGTGGCCTTGCTTGCGGCGGTAGTTTTTCTTGGGTTTGTATTTGAAAACAATGATTTTGTCTCCTTTGCCGTGTTCCACGACCTTGACCACTGCTTTCGCTCCGGCTACCACAGGGGTACCTACCTGGACGCTGCCGTCTTTTTCAACCAGCAGCACCTTTTCAATGGTCACACTGTCGCCTACATTGGCATCCAGTTTCTCCACCTTGAGCACGTCACCCTGAGCAACCCGGTATTGTTTTCCACCGGTTTCAATAACTGCGAACATTCTATTGCACCTCCCTACATCCCAGACTCGCCTAAAGCCAGGTAAGTTTTAAAAAACTTTTTAAAAACCTGCTTCGCGCGGTTGTGGCAAGAGACTGCCTACATTAAACGATTGTAGCACAAAGCTTGAAAGACTGCAAATCTTTAATTTTAGGCGCTGCTTAAGAGAAGGAATTCAGGAGTCAGAATCAGAACAGCTTATGCTTAAACCATTCTGACTCCTGACTCCTGAATTCTCCTCAGCCTCACTGCTTTATTCTTGCCTTGGCCGAGGTGCGCTGCACCTTGGTTATCTCCACGGTGACCTTCTGTCCCACATAAGCTCCGCCGTCGTCTATGTTCACCACCAACCCGTTTACCCTGGCGATTCCGGCCTGGGGGTAAATCAGGTGTGGTTCTTCTACGAACAGTTCCAGTACCTGGCCCACCACCAGGGTGGCAGAGGCAGACTTGATCTGCTCCTGGGATTCCAAGAGCTTAAGCTCATAACGCTCCAGGTGCATGCTGTCTACCCCGCGCACCAAAATCTGTTTGCCCGTGCGCTTTTCCAGCTCCTGCAGGACATGGCCCCCGCTCCCTATCAGCTGGGACGCAACCAGAGGGTGGGCTTCCAGCAATATCCCCGGGGCCAGGCTCCGTGCCGCTGACTGGATAATATCCTCTTTTACCTTCAGAGCTACGGTCTCTTCCGAAAACACCCTCCCTGCGCCCTCACAATAAGGACAGAGCCTGGTCATGACGCTCTCCAGGCTTTGGCGCACCTTCTTCCTGGTCATTTCCACCAGGCCCAGCTGGGTAAGCCCCAGGATGTTGGTCTTGGTCTTATCTTTCCGGCAGCTGGTTTCCAATACCTCCAACACCTCGCTGCGGTGCTCCGGCGAAACCATGTCGATAAAGTCAATAATAATGATGCCGCCGATGTTGCGCAGCCGCAGCTGGCGGGCAATCTCCTGCGCCGCCTCCAGATTGGTATTTAAGACCGTATCCTCTAAATTGGTAGTGCCCACATACTTGCCCGTGTTGACATCGATTACGGTCAGAGCCTCCGTCTGCTCGATCACCAGGTACCCGCCGCATTTCAGCCAAACCTTCTTTTTCAAAGCCCGCTGTATTTCCTGTTCGATCGGATAGGCCCCAAACAAGTCCCCTGTTTCGCCAAGACTGATTTTATGCTTGAAACCAGGAGCAAGGAAATCCATTGCTTCCAGCAATTTTTCGTAGACAAAGCGGTTGTCAACGGTCATCCGCCCCAGGTCTTCCGTGAACAAATCCCGCACGATCCGCTGTACCAATTCCAGGTCCCTGTGAATCAAAGCCGGGGCGCCATGGTTAAAAGCCCTGGACTGCACTTTTTTCCACAGGCTTACTAGCCCCCGCACATCCTGTTCCAGTTCTTCCTTCTGCAGCCCTTCCGCCACTGTCCGGACAATCAACCCCATGCCAGGCTGTTTCAATCCCACTGCCAGGCTTTTCAGCCTCTCCCGCTCGCCTTCCAGTTCTATGCGGCGGGAAACACCCACATAATCAACCGTGGGCATCAAGACCAGGTACCTGCCGGGCAGAGTAATATTTGTGGTTATCCTGGCTCCCTTGGAACCGGTAGGTTCCTTCATGATCTGAACCAGCAATTCCTGGCCTTCTTTGAGCACATCCTGGATGTTCAGCTGAGAGTCAAGGGTCTGAGGCTCGCCGTCATCCCCCATGGTCTTAGGCGGTACAGCGTCCCCCACGTACAGAAAAGCGTTTTTCTCCAGCCCGATGTTGACAAATGCGGCCTGCATTCCGGGCAGGACGTTCTCTACCCGTCCTTTGTAAATGTTGCCTACCAACCGCTGGTGCATTGAGCGTTCAATATAAATTTCAGCCAGCTGGCCGTCTTCCATCAGAGCGACTCTGGTCTGCTCACCGTCTGACTCCACCAGAATTTCTTTCATCCGGCAACCCCCACTGCAGATTATCCCGGCAAAATCCTAATGGCCCGCGTGGGCCAGAAGATTTTGCGGTAGCCCTATCAAACTTGATCCAGGGGGGACTTGACTCCCTCTTCGCCCCGGATATAAATACCGGTTCTATGTACCCGGATGCCGTCCACATCCAGGGGCAGCTCGCCGAATTCCCGCAGTACTCCCACCAGTTCCAGGGGTTTGATACTCCCCTGTTCCGTAATGTCTATCTCCATCTCCAGCTCCAGATACTCACTGGAAACTCTGCCCCTCAGACTGCGGATAAACGGGCGCAGGTTCTTTTCCTGCCGCCCTTTTTTGGAATAGCGGACATAGCCGATCGATTCCTGCTCCAGAAAGCGTTCCAGCACACTCTCCAGCTTCTCCTGGGCCAGGGGCAAAAGGAGCGGTACCCTCACCCTGTAGCCCGCGCAGTTAAGCACAGCCATCAAAGCCTTGGTATGGGCGGGCAGTTCCTTTGCCTCCAGCAGGGTGAGCCCCCGGGGCAGCTGGCCCTGCAGCCTGTGCATAAATTCCGACGGGAGCATCTCCCCGGCAAGCTCTATATCCACGTATTCCCGCAGGCTGGTAGCGCCTAAAGCCAATGCTGAACCAAAGGCAAGCTTGGGGTGAGGATTGAACCCCTCGGAAAAGGCCATGGGAATCCCGGCCCGGCGCATGGCCCGCTCGAAGACCCGGGTCAAGTCCAAATGCCCAATAAATTTTGCCTCGTCTTCCTTGGCAAAGGCGACTCTAATTTTCACCCACTACACCACCCTTTAGTTCCACACTGACATCAAGTTCCGGGCAAACACCACAGGCGTAACACCCCAGGTGGCGGCAGTCTATGGTAGTGATGCCCCGCATCGCCCGCTGGTGCTCCCCGGCCAGATGCTGTTTGCTTACCCCGCTGTCGATATGGTCCCACGGCAGGAGTTCATCATACTCCAGCGCCCTGTTGGCATAAAAATGGGGATCGAGGCCCGCCTCCTTGAGCGCTTCCAGCCAGCGGGAAAACTTAAAGTGCTCAGACCAGCCGTCAAACCTGCACCCCTTGGACCAGGCCAACTCCAGCACTTTGCCCAGTCTGCGGTCTCCCTTGGCAAAGACTCCTTCCAGGAAGCTGGTCTCCGCGTCGTGCCAGTTGTAGCGCAAGCGGCGGTCCCGCAGCTTTTCCCTGAGGTACTCCTGTTTGGCTCTCAAGGAGGTGATTGGCTCCTGAGGCTCCCATTGGAAAGGTGTGTGCGCTTTGGGCACAAAAGATGACGTGCTCACCGTGATAGTAACGTTCCTCCGCCCTGCCCCGAGCCCCTGGTCAGCCACCTTCTTGGCCAAAGCCGCAATTCCGTCCAGGTCGGCTTGTTCCTCAGTTGGCAGGCCAATCATAAAATAGAGTTTGATGCTGGACCAGCCCTTGCTGAAGGCCGCCTGAGCCGTGCGCAGCAGGTCTTCCTCCGTAACATTCTTGTTGATAACGTCCCTCAGGCGCTGGGTGCCTGCTTCCGGCGCAAAGGTAAGCCCCGTTTTCCGCACCTTTTGCACCTCTTCCGCCAGCCCTACGTCAAAGGAATCGATGCGCAGGGAGGGCAGGGAAACCCCCACACCCTTGTCCCGGTATTCTTCCACCAGGGATTTTACTACAGGCTGGACGCAGGTGTAATCACCGGTGGACAGGCTCGTAAGGGAAATCTCGTTATAGCCGGTAGAAGAAATCAACTCCCTGGCCTGTTTAAGCAGGGTTTCCGGCCTGCGCTCCCGCACCGGGCGGTAGAGCATCCCGGCCTGGCAGAAGCGGCAGCCCCTGGAACAGCCTCTGAGGACCTCGAGCATGACCCGGTCATGCACAATTTCCATGTTCGGCACGATGGCCCGGTCCGGGAAAAAGGAGCGGTCCAAATCTTTGACCACCCGCTTGGTTATTACTGCGGGAATCCCGGCCAGAGCCGGCTGAAAAGACTTTAACCTGCCGTCTTCCCTGTACTCCACAGTATATAAGGAAGGGACATATGCCCCCCCGATCCCTGCAGCCCTTGTCAGGACCTCGCGCCGGGGAAGCCCCTGTTCCTTCGCCTGCCGCACCAGTTCCAGGAACTCAGGCAGCTGCTCCTCGCTCTCCCCGATCAAGAATACGTCGATAAAGTCAGCGAGGGGCTCAGGGTTATATGCGCAGGGACCGCCGGCAATAACCAGGGGGTCTTCTTCATCCCGCTCCGCGCTGCGCAGAGGTATGCCGCTCAAATCCAGCATGTTCAGGATGTTGCTGAAGCTCATTTCATACTGCAGGGTAAAACCCACCAGATCGAACTCCCGCACCGGCCTGTATGACTCCAAACTGAAAAGCGGCACCTCATGCTTGCGCATTCCCTCTTCCATGTCAACCCACGGCGCAAAGACCCGCTCCAGCAGATACCGGTCATAGCTGTTCACCAGATGGTAAAGGATGCGGGTACCCAGATGGGACATTCCCACTTCATACACATCCGGGAAGGCAAACGCCATTCTCACCCCGGCCCTGCTCCAGTCCTTATGCACGGAATTCCACTCATTCCCCAGATAGCGCCCCGGTTTCAGGACCTTGGGCAAAATCCTTGTCTCCACCACATCCCTGATCTGCTCAGGCGTCAACTCACGCATTTCGTTCCTCCCAGGTTACTTTTCAGGTATTAAGAGTTCAGAATACTTGTAGATGATACACCGTTCTCTCATTCTGACTCCTGACTCCTGACTTCTGACTACTGAACACCTTTACCATCCCAGGTAAGTATCCCAGCTACCCATATTATTGCAGAGTGTACGGAACTAATATTCCAACCAATAGAAGGTTCTACAGGCGGAAAGGAACTCCTGCTAAGGCAGACGGTTCACCTGGCCCACAGGGTAGTCGATGCCCTGTTCAAACATGGCCCGGATTACCTGGGTCTCCGTAAACGTGCCGCAGATGCGGAACTGCTCATCGATGACGTGAATAATGGTAAACCGCTGCGGCAGAACCTGCCTCACCACGTCTTTGACAGGGTAATCGGGTTTCACCGCCAGGCTGTGCGTACGAAGCAAACCCCGTGTGACCAGTTCCTCCTTGCGCCGCGTCAGGTAGCGCAGAAAAACAAACTGGGCCTCCTTGTCCTCCTTGCGGGCAGCCAAAAACACAAAGACGCCTGTCAATACCGGAGTAAAATCAGTATACTTCAGGGCCAGACAAATTATGCCAAGAACTGTGGTGAGGATCCCGGCAGCTTTTCCCGCCTGAGCGGCCTGCCTTGTAGCCTTGCGGTACCCGTTCCTGGTATTGAGCCATGCCCTGAGCACCCTGCCCCCATCCAGAGGCAAGGCCGGCAGAAGGTTGAACCCGGCCACGGCCAGATTGGCCTTGACAAAGTAATCAATTATTTCCTGTCCCAGCCACCCCGTCCTGCCCAGCACAACTCCGAGCACAGCCAGGACCAGGTTGCTGGCGGGACCGGCCAGGGCTACCGCAACCTCCACCACAGGGTCGGTCTCAAACAGGCCCCTGAAGCGTGCCACCCCGCCAAAGGGCAAGAGCTCCACCGCCTCAATTTCTATGCCAAACCCCTTGGCAGCAAGAATGTGCACCCATTCATGCACCAGGACCAGCACAAACAGCGCCATAGCCTGGGGCCAAACCCCCAGGCCGGCATACAAGGCCATGAGAGCCAGAAAGTACGGGCTTACTTGCAGCTTTATCCCGAAAACATTAAACAAGTGCAAACCAACCCGCTCCCACCCTTAGATTTTAGCCGGTTGTCCAACCAGAGATTGGGGATTTACAGGCTGGTTGCTGCGCCGGACCTCCCAATGCAGCCAGGGCCGCTGTACCGCCGCTGTAAACCCCAGAGTGCCAAGACTATCACCTTTATTGACCTTCTGCTGGACCTTGACCTTGACTTCCCCCAGATTGGACAGGACTGAAGTCAGCCCGCTGCCATGGTCGATTTTTACGTACCTTCCCAAAGTTGCCTCACTACCCACCGCGATCACCGTACCGGCCATGGGGGCCTGGACGGAACTGCCCAGGGGAGCGGCCACATCAATGCCCGCATTATACCTGTTCTTCTGGTCCAGGGGTGAGACCTGCCAACCGAAGCCCGAGACCACCGTACCGTTCACAGGCATCTGCATCGGGCCGTTTTTGGAGGAGGCCGCCAGGTTGCTTCCCCCTGTGCCAAGCAGACTTTTTGCCGCCTCGTTCAGGGCCACGCTGTAATCGTTTTGGGGTGAAAGGGCGGCCTGAAACATAGCATAGATAGAGCCTGACGCCGGGTCGCTGCCATATTTCGCTGCCAGCACAACGAAAAACAGCATTACCGCGGCAATGGTTTGCTTTTGTATCTTGCTGAGGAAGTCCAGCGAAAACCTGTGGTCCTGCAAGTTTTTCTTCCATGGGGTCAGCTTGTCCCTCTCGTCACCAGCCCAGAAAGACGTCCTGTTCCACCCCTTGTCCTCCTCAAGGTCCTTGTCCCACCTGTGGTCCGAAAAGCCCATCCTTTTTCCCCTCCACACCGGTTTTCCTTAAAAATATATATGGGACAAGGTTGCTAAAAATTCCACAACTTGGCAAAAACAAAGCTCTCTGCCCCTGAGCCAGGTTATAAAAAGGTTTCCGGATTCATATAAATCGTAGCAACAACTCAATTTTGAGAGGAGTGAGCTTTGTGCCCGACAACCCCAATTTGCAGCCTGATCCTGCAGATGTAGAAAAAAACAAGGTATCAGCAATCCTGGCCTATATCATCTTTTTTATTCCGCTTTTGGCAGCCAAAGACTCAAAATTTGCCATGTACCATTGCAACCAGGGACTAATCCTCTTTCTGGCAGCTGTAATTATCAATGTAGTAGGTTCCTTGGTGCCAATTATCGGCTGGTTTATCATCCTGCCCCTGGGGGACCTTGCTGTCCTGATACTGGCCATTCTGGGCATCGTCAAAGCGGCCAACGGTCAGATGGCGCCCCTCCCCCTGATTGGCGGCTTAAAAATCCTGAAGTAACCGTAGAACCCCTGGCCAATTGCCAGGGGTTCTTTCTTTTTGCGCTGCTCCATGGCGCACCACACATCCCATCTCTTGTGCCGGAATTCCCCAAAATGCTCAATTTCAGACAAATCAGCAGTATAATGAGGCTGGGGCAACTAACAGAAGGCAGAAGTCAGGAGACAGGAGTCAGAATAATTGAGCAAGTTATTGAGGCAACTGGGAACGGCTTTTCGGTAACTCCCGAGTGAGTCCTTTGATAACCATTCCCAGGTCTCATATCTTGAAGTATTCCACCCAGAAACAACTAGCGGCATGCAAGTCTGAATTCTGACTTCTGACTCCAGTATTCTGACTCGTTGCTTATCAGAATTAGCCCTGAAACTCCGTCTATATAATCAGGAATGTGGAGAGGAGGTCTAACCGGCAGTGCCAAATGATTCTTCTTTTGATGAAGTTTATGAACAGATTTTTTTGCCTGTCTTCCAGTTTGTCAGGCTGAGGGTCCCCGCCAGCGACGTCGATGACGTGACTGCGGAAGTAATTGCCAAGGTATGGCGGGCCTTGCCCCGTTTTGAGGCAAAAAGCTCGCTCAAGACCTGGGCCTTGCGCATCGCTTATCATCAGGTAGCTGATTACTACCGCTCGCAGAAACTAAAGCCAACGGTACAACTTCAGGTGAACCTGGCTGAAAGCAATACGGCGGATGACCACAGCGAAAAAGTGGCAACCTTGCTTTCAGTCAGTCAAACCTTGGCGAAAATGCCCAGACCGCAAGTGGCCGTGATCCAGCTCAGGCTGGTGGAAAACTTTAGCGCCGCAGAGACCGGTGAGATTCTCGGTCTGACCCAAAAAGCGGTTGACAGTCTCCTCTACAGGGCCAAGAAGAGCTTCCGCAAAATCTATGCCTTGGAGAGCGCAGGAGGTAAGAGTCGATGAGAAAGCAAGTGGATCCTTTGCGGTTGTGGGAACAGGATGGTGACCTGGAACTGATGAAGAAGTTTTTTAATAACCTGAGCGGCAAAGACGAAAAGGAACGCATCAAGCAGATGGTGCTGGCGAAACTGGCCCAGGACGGAACTCGTGATACTCAAATCGGGCAAGCATCTCGTGTTGAGCGGGATCCTTACAAGGAGCATGCAAGCCTGCCTGCCAGAATCAAAGGAGCTTGGCAGAATTCCTGGCGGCGTTGGGGCTGGAAAATGGCCCTGCCGGTAGCGGCTATGGTACTCGTGGCCGTCATTGGGCAGGCAGGTCTAGGCGGATTGGGGGACAAGCAGCCCGCTTCTTCTCCAGCGTCTCAAAAGGCAACCGCGAATCTTAGTGTGGGCAACAGTCCGGCAAGCGAGAACGCTGCCGGCTCTGCTGACAGCGGCACAGGCCGTCGTAGCGCACATTCCTCAGCAGCGACTCCACCTACCGGATTTGGCAGCCAGGCTTCATCGCTTGGCGGAGGGCAGACCAAGGACAAGGCCCAAGTCATTGTTCCGCCTACCCCGCCGGCCGCCCCCCCTGCCGACCCCAGCCTGCCCAGAAAAATCACCCGCAACATGAGCGCCACCCTCCAAGTGGAAAAGGTTGAAACTGCGGCAGACAAGTTGAATAGCCTCGCCCAATCCCTGGGAGGCTATACAGTAGATTCCCAGCTGGATAATCAGCAGGATAGTTCTAATGCCGTTGCCCACGTGACGTTCAAAATTCCGGCAGACAAGTTTGAAGGTGTGCGCAGCAGCCTGGCCGAGATCGGCAAAGTCCTCAACCAGCATATTTCTGCCGACGATATCACCAATCAGTATTATGATGCGGACACCAGGCTAAAAAACTGGCAGGCAGAAGAACAGCGCTATCTGGACATTCTGCGTCAGGCCAAAAGCGTCAATGACATCCTCAGCGTGGAAAATTCTTTAAGCAATATCCGCATGCAGATCGAACAGCTTAAAGGACAGCTCAAACTCTGGGACAACGAAGTTGCTTACTCAACCATCCAGGTACAGCTTCAGACAAAACCGAATCCGGTCAGAGTGAATGAGCCTTGGCAGCCAATCTCCTGGCACACAACCTGGCAGGCCGCCAAAAACGCCGTACTCAAGACCATCAGTGCGAGCTGGAATTTCTTAAACTATTTGGTTGTAGGTCTTGGTTATGCACTCCCCTTCCTGGTTTTGGCAGGCGCGGGATATCTGGGCTACCGCCAATGGCGCAGGAAAAAAGGCTGACAAAAGTGTAAATGCCAATCCAAAGCAGTTGTGTTTAGAACCGCATGCTTTCCGCAGTACCGAAAAGGCCCTGTTACCCGGGTAGAGCAACAGGGCCTTCGCTATTTACGCCTTCTGCTAAAACATCAGCTTCTGTTTGCGCAGATTTACGTTTATCACGAGGCCTATGGCCAGGAGGTTGCTCCACATGGCGCTCCCTCCGTAGCTTATCAGAGGGAGCGGAATGCCGGTGACCGGCATAATTCCGGATGTCATCCCCACGTTGACAAGAATGTGAAAGGCCAGCATGGCTACCACACCGGTTACGATTAATGCCCCGAATTGGTCCTGGGCATTCATGGCTATTCCCACTCCGCGCAGAAGCAGGATAAAAAAGAGGAAAAGCAAGGTAACCGAACCGACAAAACCAAACTCCTCACCCACGATGGAAAAGACGAAATCCGTATGGTGCTCAGGCAAGAAGTTCAGCTGGCCCTGCGTACCCTCCCGGTACCCTTTGCCCCACATGCCGCCGGAACCGATAGCCACTATGGACTGCATCACCTGGTACGCATCCCCGCGCAAATCCGTGTTCCCGCCGGTGGCCGGCTGCAAAAATGTAGTCACCCGGTTGACCTGGTACTCTTTCAGAGGAATAGGCATCCCGAACTTGGTATGGGCAAAAATTGCTCCCGCAAACAGCATTAAAGCAATCAGAAAAACAGCGCTGAACTTCCAGGGATTGGCCCCGCCCACAAGCATAATCCCAATCATGATGGCCAAAAACACCAGACCGGTTCCCAAGTCAGGCTGCTTGATGACCAGCACACTCGGAATCCCTATGTAAATAAAGGCAGGGATAAAGTCCCGGAACCTTTTTAGTTTGCCCTTGCGTTTTGCCACGAAATCCGCGAAACAGATAATAATCAGGATTTTGGCAAATTCCGACGGCTGGATGCTGAAGGAGCCAAGAACCTGGATCCAGCGGGAAGCCCCTTTGGCCGAGTTGCCGAACAGGAGCACCGCTACGAGGATAGCCAGATTGAAGCCGTACAGCCACCAGGAAATCTTGCGGAATACCTGGTAATCCACAGCGGTCACAGCTATCAAGATCAGGATGCCGCTGGCGATCCAGACCATCTGCTGTTTCAGGTAAAAATAGGGATGAGTGCTCACCAGGCTGATAGACGCCGTGCTCATTATCAACAAACTGCCGCCAAGGAGTAAAATCACCACGAAGATAAACAGGTAGTCCAAATTGCGGAACATTCTCTTATCGACCATTAACTCTTTCCTCCCAGAACCGGGATTTCGACAACTTTCTCATTAGATAATTATAATCCCTTGGCAAAAGACCCGTAAACAGGAAAAAAACGCCTCGCGGCGTAAATTCCAAACATCTTTAATAATTAAATCGTCTCCGAGAGCATCCCTTCGACATTCGGGGTCCCCACAAAATCATAGCTGGCAAGACCTACCCCAGGATTTTGTGGGGGTAAGGTGCGTACTGGACGTACGTTGAGGATGCCGGTAGGCACTGCGGCAAAGCCAGAGGAAGTTTTTCAACAGCCTCTAAGAGTGGCTGGCGGCGCCGGAGGCGTACCCCCGCTTCATCTTCAGTACCGGAATGTTAGCCACCAGGGCTACTGAGTTATCTTCCTGATTGAGGTTGACTTCCAGTGCAGTCTGGTCAATTTCCATATATTCCGAAATGACTTTGATCAAATCTTCCTTCAGGGCGTTCAACATGTGCGGAGACACATTGGCCCGGTCATGCACCAGGACCAGCCGTAATCTCTCTGTGGCCACAGTCTTGGAGTTAGAGCTTTCTTTGCCAAACATGCGGTTAATGAAATCAAACATCAACCTTCCTCCTTTCTCCAATCGAACTCCCCGTTATCTGATGCCAATGAGCTTTTTCAGCTTGTCCACAAACCCATCGGATTCTTCCAGGTTCATCAAGGGCACATCTTCACCGCTTATGCGTTTAACTACGTTGCGGTAGGCCTGTCCGGCTTTGGAGGCCATATCCAGCACAGCCGGCTCGCCCCTGTTGGTGGAAACGACAATAGCCTCATCCTCAGGCACAACCCCGATAATCTTGATGGCCAGGATATCCTCCACATCAAAAATGTTCATCATATCGCCCTTTTTGACCATGGCAGGCCGCAGGCGGTTAATAACCAGCATGGGGTCGTGGAGCTGCTCCGCTTCCAACAGACCGATAATCCGGTCTGCATCGCGGACTGCGCTTACTTCCGGATTGGTCACTACAATTGCCCGTTCCGCCCCGGCAATAGCATTTTTGAAACCCTGTTCAATGCCAGCCGGGCAGTCGATAATAACATAGTCAAACTCCTGTTTCAGGTTGCCCACCAGTTCTTTCATCTGGGACGTGCTCACCGCGTTCTTGTCCTTGGTCTGGGCTGCCGGCAGCAGGAACAAGCTTTCAAACCTTTTGTCCTTGATCAAGGCCTGCTTCAACCGGCAGTTGCCGTTGGCTACATCCACAATGTCATACACAATCCGGTTTTCCAGGCCCATAACCACGTCGAGGTTGCGAAGTCCGATATCTGTGTCGACCATTACCACCTTATACCCCAAAGCAGCCAAACCGGTCCCGATATTGGCCGTGGTAGTGGTCTTGCCGACCCCGCCCTTGCCGGAAGTAATTACAATAACTTCTCCCATACTTTCCGTTTCCTCCTTTTATCCTACCTTAACGAGCACGGGCCTGCCGCTCGCTGGGGACATATCTTTCAATCGTCACGATACCGTTCTTGATGCGGGCAATCTCCGGCACATCGGGCTCTTCCGTATCGTCATCGGGCGCCCTGGTTATCTGGTCGGCAATCCTTAATTGCGTCGGCTTGAGCCTCAGCGCGGTGACGATCGACCCCTGATTTCCGGTTGCGCCGGCATGGACCACTCCCCTCAGGGCGCCCATAACTATCACATTGCCGCTGGCTACGATTTCTGCGCCGGGGTTCACATCTCCTAGTATAACCACGTTACCGTCGTAACTTATGCTCTGGCCTGAACGCAGGGTCCGCTTGATCAGCAGGGTTTGTTCATCCGCGTAGGGATGGATTTGTCCCTGCGGGATTTCCATGAGTTTTGGGGACTTGGCTTTTTCGTCTCCTCTCCCGTTAGGCTCAGGCCTGCTTACATTGATCCGTTTCAACTGTAACTTATGCAGCTTGAACAGGTTTTCCAATTCCGTGATGTCCTCGGCCGAAATTTCCCGGGAGCCAAAATCGCAAATTACCTGGGCACCCGCCAAAAACTCTTTGGAAGAGGCAAGTTTGGCAGCAATCTTTTGCTTTAAAACCTGAAATTCGATTTTCGGATCCAGGTGGAGAAAGATCCCTTCCCTGCTGCCCTTAATCACTACGGAGTCGTTCGTCATTTATGATCCTTGATCCCTTCAGCTCAGACTTTCTGCCTAAACGGTTATTAGATTCTACAGGGTGAGAATAAATCCCTCCCGGGGATACATAAAAAACGAGGCTTTTTTCCTCGTTTTTTACAGGAAAATAATGTCGCACACTGCTAAAGGAATTCAGAACTCAGAACTCAGAATTCAGACATGCATGCCGCTTGACGACATCACTGATGAATGAAACAGGCCGGTAAGCTCAAGGGTGAATTTTCTTTCTGCGCAGAGAAGCATTACGGAGGAGCCGTTAGCATGCTCGG
>JAJZPO010000131.1 GCA_021811155.1 Bacillota bacterium
AGTAGACGCTCTCTGCAGGAGCGCCGCAAAACTGCCCTGGATAGACATCGTGCCTCCCTTCCGGGCTATCGGCAAGAATACTGTGGACAGCATGCATTCAGGTATTTACTACGGTTATGCGGGTTTGGTGGAAGGTTTTATCAAGCGCTTTAAACGGGAGCTTGGACAGGATGCCCGGGTGATAGCCACCGGGGGCTTCGCGTCTCTGATTGAACAGGGGACTGAGATGATTGACAGGGTTGAGCCCACTCTCACCCTGGAAGGGCTGAGAGTGCTGCATCAAAAAAACTATCCGCGCTAAACTCCCTTTCCGGGGAGTTTTCTAATACCTCCGAAAATGACCTTGCGGGTCACCAAGAGGGATGAAAAACGCTCTATAACAATGGTTTGTACTGTTGCAGCGGCAGGGTAAGGGTGAAAGTGGTGCCTTTGCTGCAACTGCTGGTTACGGTAACCTCGCCGTGATGGTTTTGGATAATCCGGTATGTGACCATCAAACCCAGGCCTGTACCAAATTCCTTAGTGGAGAAAAAGGGTGACCCCAGCTTGTTCAGGTTTTCACTGGGAATGCCGCACCCGGTGTCGCTCACTGTTATGACCACTCCGGGTTTGCTGCTGTGGTTGGTCAGGCTGATTGTCACTTTGCCGCCGCCGGGCATGGATTCGATAGAATTTTTCATCAGGTTGATAAAGACCTGTTTCAGTTGGTTGGCTTCCCCTTCAATCTCAACGAGGTCCGGCGCGGCGTTAAGTTCCATAAAAACTTCCTGCATCAAGGCCTGGGGTTGGAGCAGGTTGACCACTTCTTGCGCCAGGTGGGAGACATTAACGGTGGAAAGCCTGAGGGGAGCGGGTTTGGCCAAGAGCACCATTTCGCTGACAATTTGGTCAATCCTGTTTAGCTCCTCCAGGATAATGTCCAGGTAGAATGCTGGGGTTTCCTGGCCCTTTTTTGCCTGAATCAACTGAACGAAACCTTTGACAGACGTAAGGGGGTTGCGTATCTCGTGCGCAAGCCCAGCCGCCAACTGTCCCACCAGGGCCAGTTTTTCCGATTTCTGGACTTTTTCCAGGTTCAGACGGTCTTTATACAGACTCAGATAGCGGTAAGCCAGGCCCACAAACAGAATTACCAGCAACAAAACAAGAATGTTACGGGTCAGGGTTAAGAGGAGCTGGTGCTGGAATGCGGTCAGGGGCTGAATGGTCACCATTAGCCAATCAGCCTGCTGCAGGGGAAAATAAGAAATCAGGGCAGGTTTGCGGTCATAAGGTGTAACCGTATTGAGGGAACCAGAGCCACCCTGGCGCAGGGTGTTAAAGGCAGGGTTCTTGGCAGGATCAGCAAATTCCTCTATGTTTTCGATATCAGGATGGGCAATCAGCTTGCCCTCCTTGCTGATCAACATGGCATATCCAACCGGACCCAGGTTGATGCCGGCTATTTCCTGACGCACCTCGCTTAAAGGTACGGAGGCGGCGACTATGCCGGCCACTTTGTTTCCCCGGTAGTAGGGCACGCTGATCATCATAGTGGGGAAGCCCGCAATCCTGCCTGTAAAAGGTCCGCCGGCATAGCTTCGGCCGGCCATGGAGGCTTGAAAGTATTCCATGTCCGAAACATTAATGCCTGTTTGTTTGGCAGGAGGTACGGCTAACAGGATGTTACCCTTGGCGTCGGTTAGGAAAAACTCAGCCACTTCAGGGTGAGAGAGGCGCAGGTCATTTAATACATGCTGCATGTTATATTCAGCGTTTTCCCCGACACCGGCGGCATTATACAAGGACTTTTTAATGTCATAAATAAAATCGTCGATAAAATCTCCTGTCAGTTTGGCAATTTGCAGGTTTTTGCTGCTTTCAGCCTGGTATGTCTGGTTGGTCAGATCGACCAGGAGCAGATAACCCAGACTGACGAGCGGGAGCAAAATCATCAGGGCTATGGTCAGTTTGTAAACCCAGTCTTGAATTCTCCTGGCTTTTTGAGACTGTTGCAATAACTACACCGGCTTTCATAGAACGGGTGTTGGTTTTCCCTAAGTTTATACAAATTTCGACAAAATGATTTCTAATTCCTGCTTTAGCTTGAGCCGATTTGCTGTAAGAACAACTGCCGCCAGGTCTCAAGTTTGATTAGGACAGCCAGATGTTCTTCAAACCATTTTCCCCCGCTGCTTTCCCGAAAATACTTTTGGCAGCAAAGCCAATAGCGGTACGGGAAGGCCAAGAGCAGCCGGAGCAGTTGGAGTTCCGCCGGATCCAGGCGGCGTACCTCTTCATATCCCGCCAGAAGGGAACGTCCGTGCTCAAGCGACCACTTGGTTTTCCGGGCGCTGCGGTTAATTAGTTGTGCCAGGTCATGCACTGCCAAGTCGTGTTTGCTTCGTTCAAAATCAATCAAATTTACCTGGTCATGCGGGTCGATGATCAAGTTCTGGTAATAACAGCTGTGGTGGATAACCGGGAGGGAACCTCTGGCGGCTTGCACCAAAGCCTGGTAGGCGCTGGCTTCCAAGGCCCGGAAGCTCTTTTCTCCCTGCTCGCGAAAATACCCCGCGGTATACAGAAAGAGATGTTCTCCTGGGTTCTGCGCTCCCCTGGCCCGCACATCCTTTTCCCAGCTGGAAAAATTTGACAACATCTCATCCCAGGCGGAGGGCCATTGCCCCAAATGATTGTGCATCGGTATTTGGCAGCGATATCCTTGGGCAGCCAGATGGAATTCAGCGTAGGCACGGCCTGTTTCTCTTACCTGTTCCGGGTTTTTTAGATTGACCTCGCTGCCTGTAATCCAGTCAGTCAGGATGTAGTTGAGGTTGTTCACGTTTACCGAGAGCAAATTCCCAGGTGTCACGTTAAGCCGTTCAAAGTTGCGAAAACCCTGTTTCTCCAGATAAAGCATCAAGTTGAGCACAAAATCACTGCTGTCCGGCGCGAGGTTGTTTTGTTTCAGGCACTTAAAACCCTGCCCCGTTTCTGCCCTCCAGGCGCTGCGAATCTTACGGGCCTTTTTTGCTGTCAAACCCCAATGGATTAAAATCGAGTTGACTTGAAACAAATTGTCCCCCGCCACCGGCGCATCCTCCCTTTTGGCTGAAACTGTGCATAGACCGGTCCTCTAGCTATGATATTCTCCGGGCGGGACAGGGGTGAATAGGGGAGCCTACCCTGGACCTCAGTAATATTTAGTAAAGGATGCAGGGATTTGGAAAAATCCGCAGTAGTAATAGGAATTAGAGTTGCTTCTGGAAGGGGTGCCCCGGTGCGGTCTGCAAAAAGATCCTACAGCCTAAAAACCTATCTGACCCTCGGCATGGTTGTCCTGGCCATAGTACCCTTGCTGTTTAACGGATATTTCACGCTCAAGTATACACAGGCAAGATTAGAGAAAGAAAAGACGGAAAAACTGGCGGCTTTTGCCATGTCCGTTGAAGCCCGTCTGCCTCAGGCTCTGGCCGGGATAACACCGGCATCCGGCGGGAAGGATGGGCTGCAGTCGCTGCACCGGGTTTTTCAGCCGCTTTTGGACGAAGCAGCCAGGAACCAGCCCGAAGTGGCCCTGGGTTTGTACTTAAAGGAGGCTGCCGCCGTGGTAGCCTGGACACCCTATGACCCTCAAAAAATAGGCTGGTCGCCGGAACCGGCAAGTCCCCAACTTCAGGTTTACCAAACAGGCAAGGCTTTCGGGTATGTCAGCTCCGGTTCATGGGACAGGGTCATCACCTATGTTTCCCCTGTGATCTTAAACGGGAAAGTAATCGGGCACATTGTCGCAAGCGATCCGATTTTACCCGGGGAAGCGGATGTCAGGCCCTTTTACAGCGATGAGGCAGCCATGGTTGGAGGCAGTCTGGTTTTGGCCCTGCTCCTGGCATTGGCCTTGAGCAGACTGTTTTACCGCCGGCTGCGCCAGGTGGAGGAAGCAATCAATGCCGGTACGGCCCAGGCTGCCGCCAGCCGGGTGGGTGAGGAATTTCAGGGCATTGTGGACCTGCTTAATGACATCGCTGACAGGACTTTTGCGGAAAAGAGTTTTTTCACCACTGTGCTGGATAACCTGCCCGTGGGAATTATTGCGGCCGACCAGGACGGCAAGTTTAATTTTGTCAATCTGAAAACCGGTTTGCTGCTGGGATATGAACCCTGGGAACTTCTGGGCCTTACTTTTGGGGATTTCTACCTGCTCTGCCAGCCTGAACCTTTTGAGCCTGAGCGCCAGGTTTACAACGAATGGGTTCAGGGAAAACCGTTCGGCGGCTATCAGATGAGCATCCTCCGCCAAGACCGCAGCCGTACTGCAGTTGAGGTTAGTGTCTACCCTCTGCACGATAAAAACGGCCAACTGGCAGGGAGTTTGGCTCTCATGCGCGACTTGAGCCTGGAGCTGGACTACGGAGCGCTGCAGAACCGTTCCCAGTCCACACTGGAATGCCTGCAGAGCGGGGTGATCGCCATTGACAAGGATTTCAAAATCATGATTTTCAACCCGGCCGCGGAGGGATTGTTCGAAGAGCGGGCCTCAGATGTGCTGGGTCAGGATGTGAGTAAAGTATTTCCGCAGCGCTTGGGTCGGCGGTCCCTGGTTGAAACATTGTTGAGCGGGGAAGCCGTTACCAACTACCAGGTTAGCGTGGAAATCAACGGCACGACCAAAAGCCTGCTGACCAACACAGCTCTGGTTCGTGACAAACGCGGTCAGGTGGTAGGCGCTGTTGCGGTGTTTATGGATGTCACGGAGCTGAGGTACTACGAGGAAAAAGTCAAGGTACAGGAGAAATTGGCTGTGGTTGGCCAGATGGCGGCCGGTATGGCCCACGAACTGCGCAATCCTCTAACCGCTGTAAGAGGTTTTATTCAGTTGACAAAGGAAAAGATGCAGGGAGATGAAAAGAGCCGCGAGCACTTTGAATTGATCATGCAGGAAATAGACCGCACGAACAAAATCATCAACGACTTTTTGATCCTGGCCAAGCCCAAGCCGCCAAAACTTTCCATTCAGCCCTTCAATGAACTGCTTAAGAGCCTTTTGCCCCTGTTTGAAAGCCAGTGCCTCATGTACAACATTCAAATAAGGAAAAGCCTGGCCCCCTCCCTGCCCCCTGTGGTGGTGGACGCGGACCAGATTAAGCAGGTGATTCTTAACCTGGTGCAAAACGCAATCCAGGCTATGAGCCATGCCGGCGGTGAATTGAGCCTGGCCACCAGGTACGAGGCAGCGGAAGGGATGCTGGTCATGGCTGTCACCGATACCGGAGTTGGCATCAGCCCTGCCGATCTCAACAAATTGGGTACACCCTTTTATACGACCAAAGATCACGGTACGGGGCTGGGTCTGAGCGTTTCCTACCGCATAGCCGAGGCTCACCGCGGCAACATTAAGGTTCAGAGCAAGCAAGGGGAAGGGAGCACATTTGAAATTTGTTTGCCTGCAGGATATATGTAGGAATCAGAAGTCAGAAGTCAGAATGAGAGGAGTCAGTTGGGGACGGTTCTTGATTGACTCACTCAGACTCCCATACCGCTTAGCGGCATGGGAGTCTGAGTTCTGAATTCCTGATCAGAATACCTGGTCAGGAGAGGATTTTTTCCCCTCTTTTTGGCGTGTCAAGTTTGTGATATAATTAACTTATCATTTTATTAGTCCTCATGCTTGGAGGAGGTTTTGTCCATGTTCAT
Source organism: Bacillota bacterium (assembly GCA_021811155.1). GTDB lineage: Bacteria > Bacillota > Desulfitobacteriia > Desulfitobacteriales > JAJXUE01 > JAJZPO01. The sequence continues at coordinate 5,677 of JAJZPO010000131.1, forward strand.
GATGAGCCGCAAGAGGAAAAAAACCATTGCTGTAGTGGTTGCAGTAGTGTTATCGCTGATGTTCATGCTCTCCGTGGTTTCGGGCTATTTTTCCAGTGCCGGTTATCTCTATAATTACAACGCGCTGCCAATCAGCAGCGCTGCTCCCGCTCCGCCGGTTCCGGTCGAGACCAATCGGTCTGCCCCGGCTACCACGGCTCCTTCGGCCGCTCCGGCTGTTCCGGCGGCTCCGGCCCACGCTATACCCCAGAAATAAGCACTATGCTTTGTCTGAGGAAAAACTCCCGGGATATCCTGGGAGTTTTTTGTCATACCTCAGGAAAGTATATACTCGGCAACTTTTGCCGAGTATATCGAACACGGGGTGCTGCGACGGACCGCGCAAGCCCAATAGAGGGTCGAGTCTAGCGCGG
>JAJZPO010000132.1 GCA_021811155.1 Bacillota bacterium
AAAGGAGTTGTTCACCGACAAAGTGGCTGAAGTCAAAATTCCCGCCTTCAGCCGGGAAAACATTTGGGCTCTGAGCAGGGGGCCAACTTCCACCGGAGCTGAGCAAAGGCTGCAGCTCTTTTCATCTGCTTCAACCCATACCACCTGGTTGTCTGTCTCCAGGTTGAGCAAGCCTGTGGCGGCAAAGCCCAGTTCCCTGCACTGGGCAGCCATGGATTTCATATCTCTTATCAGTGCGGCCAGTTCCTCGCTCTCGGGATCCTCCAGTACCTGGCTCGCATCCTCCAGACCTTCTGCCAAAGCAGTAAGGCGCATGGTGAGATTGCCGCCGCACACAGCCAAAGCTGACCAGTCAGGCGCCTCTTGCATCTGGGGGCGAAGCCGGAGTTGGACGCTTCCGGCTTCCTGGCCAGAGTTGCGGTAAGCAAGCGAGGCCAGGAGATCGAAGAATTCCTGGGCGCTTTCCCTTAATAGGGCCAGGGTTTCCACCGCTTTATCCAGCAGCTCTGCCAGGCGCTCCAGGCTGTCCTCAGGCAGTTGTCCGGCAAGTCCCGGCAGACGGTGTCTGAGCTGTCCCAAGAGTCCCGGTGGGCTTCCCCCCGGGCGCAGCATGCGGTGCAGCTGTTCCAGCCGCCCGGCGCTGATGGAAGCGCCCAGTTGTTCTGTGGCGCTGTCTTCCAGATGGTGGGCTTCGTCTATCACCAGGTAGTTATAGGACGGCAGTACCTTATTGTCAGTTTTGATGTCGCTTAACAGCAAAGAGTGGTTAAGAATCAGGACATCGGCGTTTTCCGCCTTGCGCCTCGCCCGCATCACAAAGCAGCTGTCGGCAAAAAACCTGCATCTGCTTCCCAGGCAGGATTCGCTGTCGGCGGAGAAGCGGGCCCAAAGCTCAAGTCCTTTACCCCTTGGATTCAACTCAGTGCGGTCTCCGCTGGCTGTCTCACTCAGCCAGGTAAGGATTAAGGCCGCTTCCAGCCTTTCCTCCTGGTTTAGATGCTCCAAACCGGACCATATCCCCTGCCACTTGCGCAGACACAGATAATTGCTGCGCCCTTTGACCAAAGCAGCTTCAAACCCAAAGGGCAGCAAGCTGCGCAGGAGCGGAATATCTTTCTGCCACAACTGCTCCTGCAGGTTAATGGTGTGGGTAGCGATTGCAACCTTTTCGCCCCTGGAAGCAGCCCAGCAGACAGCCGGAACGAGATAAGCCAGAGACTTGCCGGTGCCTGTGCCAGCCTCCACCACCAGATGGGTTTCGGTCTCAAAGGCTTTGAGTACTCCTTGCAGCATCTTCAGCTGCCCGGGTCTGTACTGATAATTGGACACCTTCTCAGCCATGGGGCCTTCGGGTGCAAGGATGCCGCTGATCCGGGCCGGCTCCTCCAGCCTGGGCTTTTGCTTCTGACCTTGCTTGGCAAACAATCCGGTTTCACTCTGCTGGGATGCCAGGTAGAGGGCTCCCGGGCCGATAAGCCGGTTGGGAAAGGCTCTGGCAAGTTCCTTTTCCCTCTCCTGCAGCAGAGATGCCAGACCGCCTGGATTCATGCCCAAGAGAAGGTTCAACTGGCGCACCAGGCCCAGGTCCCAGGTTTTCATTTTTTCATGACAGCGCAGCAGCAATTGCGCCGTGACTTCCGCATCGTTCAGAGCCCGGTGAAAACCTTCGCCATCCAGGCCGAGGAACTGGGCCAGCCCGCTCAAACGGTAATTTGGCGCCAGAGGAAAACATAACCGGGCCAGTTCAAATGTATCCAGATACTGAGGCGACCGCCTGGCCCCTGACAAAGCAGTGTTCAGAAACCCGATATCGAAGGCGGCATTGTGGGCTGCCAGGGGCAGGCAGTCCGCAAACTCCAGAAACCGCGGCAGTACCTCCGCCAAGGAAGGCTGGCCGGCCAGGTCTGTGGTTGTGATTCCGGTCAGCCGCTGCACAGGTGCGGGAACTTCCCGCCCGCAGCGCACCAGAGACTGGAAGCGACCGGCAACTTTTCCATCCAGCAGCTTAACTGCGCCGATTTCGATTATTTCGTCCACACCGGGCGAAAGCCCGGTAGTTTCCAAATCGAAGACCACATAGTCCAATGCCACACACGTCTCCCCTTTTCAGGTACAGTGCTATTCTATCACACCTCAAGGGGTGCCTTCTACACAGAAAAAAGAAACCCGCCACCCAGGAACAAACGTTCAGGAGTGACGGGTAAGAGCAGGAAATCCAAGGTACTCCACTTAGGCAACGTTTTTCATCCTTAAGTGCGACTCAGAAGATAATGGGAGTTGAAAATGAGTCAGCCGGGAACCGTCCCCAACTGACTCACTTCTTAGTCTATGACCGGAAGTTTTGCCATGGCCTCGTCCAAAACTTCCTGGGGCAGGCTGTAGTCCAGGATTTTGCCGGAGAGGTAATTGTCGTATGCGGTCAAGTCAAAGTGGCCGTGGCCGCTCAAGCCGAACAGAATGGTTTTCCCTTCACCGTTCTCTTTGCAGGCCAGGGCTTCGTCGATAGCGCCTCTGATAGCGTGAGCGGACTCAGGCGCAGGTACAATGCCTTCCGCGCGGGCAAAGGCCAGGGCAGCCTCAAAAATCCCAAGTTGGTTGACAGCCTTCGCCTCAATCAATCCATCGAGGAGCAGCTGGGATACCAGAGGTGAATCCCCGTGGTAGCGCAGACCCCCGGCGTGAATCCCTGCAGGCATAAAGTCTTTGCCCAAGGTATACATGGGAAGCAGAGGGGTCATCCCGGCTACATCGCCATAATCATAGGTGAACTTGCCCCGGGTAAGAGTCGGGCAAGCTTCGGGCTCAACCGCCATCACCCGCACTTTCGTACCTTTGCTCAGGTTATCATGCAAGAAGGGGAATCCTAAACCGGCAAAGTTGCTGCCCCCGCCGCAGCAGCCGATGACAATATCGGGATAATCGCCGGCTTTTTCCATTTGGGCCTTGGCTTCCTGCCCGATGACTGTCTGATGCAGCATCACATGGTTAAGCACGCTGCCCAAAGCATAGTTGGTATCAGCCCGCGAGGCAGCGTCCTCCACCGCCTCGCTGATGGCGATACCTAAGCTGCCCAGTGAATCCGGGTCTGCGGCCAGAATCTGCCTGCCCGCATTAGTCTTGTCACTGGGGCTGGCAAAAACCTCTGCTCCAAATACCTGCATAATTGAGCGGCGGTATGGCTTCTGCTGGTAGCTCACCTTCACCATATATACGGTACACTCCAGGCCGAAAAAGCTGCAGGCCATGGAAAGGGCGCTGCCCCATTGGCCTGCGCCGGTCTCAGTGGCCAGGCGTTTGATGCCGGCCTGCTTGTTGTAATAGGCCTGGGGGATAGCGGTATTTAATTTGTGGCTGCCGGCCGGGCTCACGCCCTCGTACTTGTAATAGATCTTTGCCGGGGTGTCCAGAATTTTTTCCAGGCGGCGGGCACGAAACAGAGGGGAAGGACGCCAAAGCTTGTAAAGCTCTCTCACCTCTTCAGGAATGTCTACCCAGCGTTCCTGCGCCACTTCCTGCTTAATCAGTTCCAGGGGGAAGATCGGCGTTAAGTCCTCAGGTCCCACGGGTTCTTTGGTCTGGGGGTTGAGCGGAGGTTTCGGCACATTGGGCATATCAGCCATGATGTTGTACCATTGAGTGGGAATTTCCCCCTCGCTCAACAGAATCTTCAGGTCGCTCATCTCAGCTAACACTCTCCTATTCTCATTAATTTGCTCAAACTGGCTTAATTAATTCGCGCCAAATTTGCAAGATTCCTGCCTCAACCTGGAAATAATTTAAAAAGCCGGGGGTCTTACCATTATGGTATGCCCCTGGCTTTTTTCTGTTATCAAACCTGGCCTACGCCCGATACTGTCAAAAGATTTTTTCGCTGGGATGTCAGAGCCACCTATTGGGTTAGCTGGGTACCCTGGTAATAGTAGGTCAGGATTTCGCGGTACCCTTTACCGGCTTTGGCCATGCCGTAGGCGCCCCATTGGGACATTCCCACTCCGTGGCCCCACCCTTTACCCTGAAACGTGTAATCTTCAGGCTGGGAACCGACCTGCCGGGTGGAAGAACTGCCTGCAATAGTGATAGTGCCGCTCCCCAGCTGGTCTATCTCGCCGTTTCCCCGCACCACATACTTGCCCGCCAGGCCCTGGGATTCGGTCAGACTCTGGGATTGGCCCAGGCTGAACACGCCGCTGTCAGTCAAAATCTGAAACAGATTGCTGTCAAGATCTCCGATATAATAGCGAATCAGATCATTAGTGACCGTAGCGCTGCCCTGGGTACCATCTAGCCTGATTTTCGTCAGTCTGCCGGATACCCCCGTGTTCAGAACTGTAATCCCGGTCAGGGAACCGATTGAGGCCTTGCCAGAACTGCTCAGCAGTGAGTTTATCCTGTCCTGCAGATACTCTTTGGACTTGGTTACCGTCCAGTTATCTGTGCTGCTGCCCTGTCCCAGTGAATAGGGATCAGGCACACCCCGTAAGTAAGGCAAAGCAGAAAGCCAGACATTTTCCGAGTTTTCCGTATAACCACCGCTGTTAGAGTGGTAAAGGGCAGAGATTGGCTGGCCGTTATAGACCAAAATCTGGCCGCTTGTGCCATCGACTGCTGCCAGCGAATTATTCCCTTCAACGTTTACCCCGCCGTAAGCCTGGCTGTACTGGTCATCTGTCAAATCAAAGCCAAGTGAACCGTACCTGGCTACATTGGCAGCCACATAGGTACGGGCCGCTACTGCCTGGGCCTTCAGTGCCTCAATCGGCCAGGAATCCGACATTTCCATCGGTACTACCCCGCGCAGGTAGTCTTCAACGCTCAATTCATTGACGACCTTCAAGTTCCCTCCGGCAAAACTGACTTCAATCAGGCCGCGGTAACTGCGCCCCTTTTCCGCAACATTCACCGACTGGCCAGACCCGGCGGGACGGGCAACAAAAATATCCCCCGGCACGCTCATGGACCACCCGCTGCCGGCCAGCACAATATGGCCCCCGGCGATACTGGCTGTTGCCGTACTGCCTGCCGGGATTGCCTTGAGAAGGTTAAACCCGCTAACCCCGCTCTGACCGAGTTCGAGACCCCCTGGCCCGGAAAGACTTAGGTTAGAAGCGCCGTGGTGTGCGTAATCATCAAAGAACAAACCGATGCGCACGGTCTGTGGGAGTACCGGACCGGCCGAGACAGGAACCGGGACATAAGTCAGAAACAGCGCCAGTGCCAGGGCGACCGCCAAGAGAGCCCGTAAAAACTTCAACACAGACACCCCCCTAATGGTCGGCAAAGAGCCAGCCGGCAATCCACCCTGCTGTTCCGTTACTCAGTCTTATGTTATACCAGCCATTCTGCGAACCCAGGATATCAGCGCCGGTTCCCTTGCTGGCAGTTGTGATTATCTTGTTGTTCAGTCCCGGACCGCTGCGAATATTTACATAAGCGCCGCTAACAGTGCCCCGCTTTGAAGCCGGAGCCGGGGACGGTGTGCTAGGAGCAGGCTGATTCTGGTTCTTCTGCAAGGCCGCAACCGCATTTTCCAAGCTGGTTAGGCGGTCCAAAATACCGGCGATCTTTTGATCCACATAGCTTTTTGCTACCAAGGGATCTCCCTGGCTGCCCGGGTCATTCCCGGCTGCCCCCACCTGCTGTCCGATCAGGACGCCAACCCCGACAACGGCAACCACTAATCCCGCCAGTACCAAGGAGCGAACTCTATTATGCATTTTGAGCCCCCTTCCGCAATTTTCCTCTATTTCGTGCAAGAGTTCGAGAAAAAATTAACAATTTCCTGCCTAAACTAATAAGAAATGCGAAAATTTTTACTCCCCTTGCAGGGAAGAGCGCTTGTTCTGTCTGCAGCAGGGATTAACGCTTTGAGGGTAGAATACTGCAAGATAACAGATTGAGGTGAAATATGATCCAAATAGACGATGCAGGAAACGGGACAGTTCTGGGTGGAGAAGTGATTGGGGCCTTGCGCCTGGAATCAGGTGAGTACAGGCAGAGAATTTTGCCGCTCTCGGCCTATTTCCACTTTGAATCTATGCGCACAGAAGTGGCAAAGGATGCCGTGCTTGAACTCCTCAATGACT
>JAJZPO010000029.1 GCA_021811155.1 Bacillota bacterium
AGGGCTGGTTAGCCGCAGGGTCGGTTGATATATCCGGAGAGCGCGATTTATTTTTGTCGACCCTTCTTTGCGCGGAGCGTTTGTTAGGAAGGGTCGGCAAAACTACATGAGCGCCGGAGGATATATCAACCGGACCCCAGCAGACCCGGACAGACCCCATGTTTCAGGGCAGAATACCTCGAGATGTTCTCTCGTTCTTACGCCTGAATCCTGAGTTGTCACGGTTTTTGGGAAGTACGGCTCAAAAGGTTAGGCCTGTTGGGTGGCCATGTTAGACTGGGTCCGCCTGTCCCGCTGCGAGTAACGGGATATATTCAACAATATTCCGACCCCTGCCAAATTCAAGGTTAGGGAACTCCCACCATAACTGATAAAAGGCAATGTCACCCCAGTCACCGGCAGCAAACCGGTTACCACCCCCAAATTAATCAAGGCCTGAAACCCGATCATACAGGTTATGCCCACAGTCAGGTAGCGGGAAAACGGGTCCTTCAAATGCAGCGCCAGGGATAGTCCGCGCCAAACAAACAAGACAAACAGCAAAATCACACCAGTCGTGCCGATCAGACCTAATTCTTCGCCGATAATGGCGAAAATCATATCAGTATGGTTTTCGGGCACATGGCCAAATTTCTGCATTCCCCGGCCCAAACCGGTGCCGAACACTCCGCCGGAACCTAAGGCCAACAGAGCATTCACCGTTTGATAACCCTTGCCTTGCGCAAAGGCCCAGGGGTCAATCCAGGGCTCAAGCCGTTCCATCATGTATTGTGTCTTGCTGATCACCGCAGCTATGCCCACCCCGCCCAAAGCCAAGATCACCATAAAGTGCTTAAAACTCATGCCGGCGGCAAATAACATGCTGACCGCCGTAAAGGCGATGACCAAAGTAGTACCCAAATCCGGTTGTTTAACCACCAGGATGGCACAAACGCCTAAGGCGCCCAGGGGCAGCAAAATGTCTTTAAAGCTTTTTAATTTCCTGCCGGCAAGGATGGCAGCCAAAAAGATGGACAAGGCCAGCTTAATGGTTTCAGAGGGCTGCATAGTCAGGGGGCCCAGCTTCAGCCAACGGGCCGATCCCCTTTGGACAAGCCTCAGCCCGGGCACATAGACCAGCACCAGGGCCAGCAGGCCCAGCAGCATAATCGCCGGCGCATACCTTTTGTACAGCTTGTGGTCCACATTCATCAGCAAAATCATGGCGAAAATGCCGATACATGCCCATTCAGCCTGCGCCTTAAGGTATTTAAAGACATCTGTTGTCCCCATATACCCCACCTGATAGCCGACGCTGGAGCTGAAAACCATGACAATGCCCAGGGAGAGCAGAGCCAGCGTCGTCAGGAGAAGGACGAAATCAGGGGAGCCGACATTGCGCGGGGTTATTATCTTCTTGACCATTGCCCTGTTTCCACCCCCCTCTGCCTCAGCCATTCGCCAGTGGAGCCGGCAATCACCAGGGGGACCCGGCGCAGCTCAGGCACAGTGCGGGCGCCCAGCAGCAGCATCAGGCATCTCAGGCCGGCTTTGAAACTGTCCAGTTCGGCAACCAGGTCGGTATAGGACTGCTGCAGCAGGATTTTCAGCCATAAGCCGGCTATGCCCACCAGAGAAGCTCCGATAGCCAGGGATTTCACTGCATCCTGTGGCGTGCGCAGGCCTCCTGAAGCAATAATATTGCAGCCTGGACACATGGCAGTAACCTCCGCCAAACTTGCAGCGCTCGGAATACCCCAGTCTTCAGGCACGGGGGATACTGTTTTGCGACGGTGTTCAATCGAAACAAAGTTGGTCCCGCCGGCACCGCCTATATCGATCCAGGTAACCCCCAGGCCTTGCAATACCTTGGCCGCCTCACCTGAAACCCCGAATCCCACTTCTTTTACAATCACCGGGACAGGACTGGTTTCAACCAGCTTTGCAATGTTTTCCAGCGCCCCGCGGAACTCCCGATCCCCTTCCGCCATGGCAAGTTCCTGGGCAACATTTAAATGAACCTGCAGCGCGTTGGCCTCCACCATTTCAACCGCCTGCAGCGCCAAGGCCGGACTGACCATGGCGCCCACATTGGCGATCACCAGGCCTGCCGGATTCTCCTGCCGCACCACAGCAAAAGACCCTGCCAATTCAGGGTCAAGTAAAGCTCCCGTTTGGGAGCCCACTGCCATGCCTACCCCGGCGGCACAGGCAGCCCGCGCCAGCAGGCGGTTGATTTCCAATACACCCGGATTGCCCCCGGTGATGGCGTTGATCAATAGCGGGGCCTCCAGGGAACGCTCGAAGACCTGAACATGCAGTTCGACATCTTCCAGATTCAGCTCCGGTATGGCGTTATGAACCAGCCTAATATCAGACAAGCCGGTAGGCAGAGGCCCATCGGCAAGTTCAAGCGCATATTTAATATGTTCCAGCTTGCGGGATTGACGCATGGATCTTACCTCAGCTATTGTCTCGCTATCAGGATACCATAATCACCCATGCGGTTCAAGCAGCCTGCAACCCTGAAGTCCTGCTCTGGTAATCCCTGGGCTCAGGCTGCGGTATCATCATCGATCATCCGCAAAAACGCGTCGACCACCGCCGGATCGAACTGGGAACCCCTTCCATCCGCCAGCACTTGTTTGGCCTTTTCAACCGGCACGGCTGAGCGGTAAGGCCGGTCCGTCGTCAGAGCATCATATACGTCTGCAACCGCCAGGATACGAGAAGACAAGGGGATCTCATCTCCCGATAATCCTTTTGGATAACCCCCTCCGCCAAACCGTTCATGGTGAAAGAGGATTATGTTGGCCGCCTCTTTCAGCAGGTACACAAACTCCACTATCTGGGAACCCAACTCAGAATGTTTCTTGACCAAAGTGAATTCCCTGTCGTCCAGGGAACCGCGTTTATTCAAAATATGTTCCGGGATACCTATTTTGCCGATATCATGCAGGATGGCGGCAGTTTGCAGGAGTTCTAAGTCTGCCGGTGAAATTCCCATCCTGACTCCTATCTTCACAGCGTAACTGGCAACATTGGAGGCATGTCTGGCGGTATAGCGGTCCTTGGCGTCCAAAGCCGCGAGTAATGCGGATACAGTGCCGGAGCTCGTCTGGGACAAGTGGGCATTGCTTTCTGCCAGGCGGTTGTCTAAGTCTTCCATGACTTCATCCTTGGTCTCAATTGTAACTGTTGCCCGGCTAATCAGAACATAGATGGCTGCCAGCATCAGAAGTGCGCTGGCAGCAATAAAGGCCAAGTTTAACAGGCGCATGTTCCACATCAATTTGTCCCAGGCGCCTGAAGCAAGGGATATTTCTACACTGCCCGGATTTCCTGTATGGTCAGTGAACTTGACAGGAGAATATATGGCTAAGCCGTCCTCCTCAAAAGCCGCCAGCCAACTCTTGCTGATTTTAGCCAGGCCATCAGTATCATACTTGCCGATATTGGTTTTGTCTGTAGCATACAAGACCTTGCCTGCAGAGTCACAAAGCTCAATGGACCTGATTTGGTAAGTATTCAAAAACTCAGGGCTAAACTTTGAGTCAAGTTCATTGATCAGTTCAGGCCCGAATCCCTGCGCAAAATCGTCGGAGCTTACATTCTGGTAGAGCAAAGCTGTCACTACCTGAGCGGTATTACGGCCAAAGGCATCAGAAGTTTGCCGGTCCATGATGCAGGACGATAAATACCCCAAACCCAGCCAAATCAGGCAGCAAACTACCAGCCAACGCACAGAGCCGGCATTGAGCCAGGTAGATGATCTTTTGGGGGAATGATTGTCAACTAACATCAGTTGCTACACCTTGCCGCTAAAAATATATTTCACAAAGGTTACTTCCTGGTATTATTTCGACGTCATTATTTAAATTCCTACAATTCAATCCTAAAATACTATTCTCTTTATGCAAAGATTACGAAATATTTTACTGCACTCAGTTAATAATTGCATCTTGCCCCCGGCCGGCTAGAAATACTTGAATCCCATCCTTTCCTTGACCAGGTTTAATGTCCCTTCCGCCACCGCCAGGGCTCTTGCAGCCCCCTCCTCCAAGAACTGCAGCACTTTGCCCGACTCCTGCAGTTCTTGGTAGCGGGACTGGATTCCACCCAGTTCAGCGTTAAGCAGCCCGGTTAAGTCGCCCTTAAAGCTGCCGTATCCTTTGCCCCGGTAACGTTCTTCAATCTGAAGCATGGTTTCTCCAGACAGAGAACTGTAAATGGACATCAAGTTGGCGATTCCTGGCTTTTCTTCCGGCGCGTAGCGTACTTCACTGCCCGAGTCCGTAACGGCCCGGGCAATCTTCTTTTGCACTGTCCTGGCGTCATCAAGCAGGTTGATCCGGTTGTTGGGATTGCTTGCGCTCTTGCTCATCTTCTTGTCGGGGTCGTCCAGGGCCATGACCCTGGCGCCGATTTCCCCTATGAAAGGTTCAGGTACGCGGAAAGTCTCCCCATGTCGCTGGTTGAAGCGCTGAGCCAAATCCCGGGAAAGTTCCAGGTGCTGCTTTTGGTCCTGACCCACAGGGACCACGTCAGTCTGGTACAGCAGGATATCGGCAGCCATCAGAGTAGGATAGGTAAACAGGCCGACGCTGACATTTTCCTTCCCGCCGCTCTTGTCTTTGAACTGGGTCATTCTCCCCAGTTCGCCAAAATAGGTTATGCATTGCAGCATCCAAGCCAGTTCGGCGTGGGCAGGAACAGCGGATTGAACGAAGACCGTTGATTTTTGCGGGTCTATGCCTACTGCAAAATAAAGGGTGGCCACTTCCAGAATCTTTTGCCGCAGCAGCTTGGGGTCCTGGGGTACAGTGACTGCGTGCAGGTCCACTACACAGAAGAAACAGTCGGCTTCGTCCTGCAGCTTGACAAAGTTGCGGATTGCACCCAGGTAGTTGCCGATGTGAATATCCCCGGTAGGCTGCACACCTGAAAATACTCGGTTCATTTGCAAATCGCTCCTCTTAAGTATTTTTGGTGGTCGGGAACTCTGAATTCAGCTGACAAAGAGAAACTCCTTGTCCCGAAAAGGGACGAGGAGTTTCGGGCAAAATCCACTGCCTCAGCCGGTCTACTCGGTCTTTTCCCCGGCTGGGTGGCCGAGGGCTTCACCGATGGTAGCGCCAAGCTCGTCCTGCTGGTTTTGCAGTGCTTGAGCCACTTCCTCCTGTTCTTTGTCCGTTCTTACGTCTTTCAGGCTGAGGCTGATTCTTTTGTCCAAAGGCTTGCATTCTGTCACCTTAGCCTGAACACGCTGGCCAATCCTCACAACTTCATCCGGCTTAACCACCCGCTTGTCCGCCAGTTGGGAAATGTGAATCAGGCCGTCCACACCGTCTTCCAGCTTGACAAAAGCCCCAAAGGGCGCCAGTCTGACCACTGTCCCTTCAACCACGGCGCCAACGGGATACTTCTCGGCGGCGCTTTCCCACGGGCTTGGCTTTATCTGCTTGAGTCCGAGGGAGACTTTCTGATGCTCCCGGTCAAGTTTTAAAATTATTACCTGGACCTCGTCGCCTTCGTTGACTATTTCGGACGGATGTTTAACCCTGCTGTAGCTCATGTCGGAAACATGCAGCAAACCGTCCGTCCCTCCTATATCGACGAAAGCGCCAAAATTTGTCAGGCGGCGTACCGTGCCCTGCACCACCTGTCCTTCCTCCAGTTGGGTCCAGAGGGTTTCCCTGGCGCTTTTTGCTTCTTCCTCCAGGATAACTTTCTGGGACAGCACTACCTTGTTTTTTTGCCGGTCAAATTCCAGGACCCGCAGGCGTAAATTCTTACCGACAAACTGCCCGAGGTCTTCCACAAAACCGCGTTGGATTTGGGACGCGGGTACAAAGCCGCGCATGCCGATGTCCACCAGCAAGCCGCCCTTGACTACTTCAACGACTTTGGCGCTAAGTTCCCTGCGGCTGTTATAAGCTTCCTCAATGCTGTCAATCACAGCGAATTGGTCAGCCCGGCGTTTGGACAGGACTGGATTGCCTTCCTCGTTTTCCACTCTCAGAATCATGACATCGACTTCGTCACCTACGCTCAATACTTCACTGGGATGAGCAGGGGTCTTGACCGCCAACTCGTGCAGCGGAATGATTCCTTCCGACTTGCTATGTATATCGACCAAAACCTCATCGGAGGTTATCCTTACCACTGTGCCCTTGACAACCTGGCCTTTCCGCACATCTTGCAGTGACCGTTCCCAACTGGCCATATCTTCAAAGTCATTATCCTGCGGATCTTGGGTCTCATTTTCACCGGGAACGTTAATGTCAGACATTCTTCTGAAAACCTCCTCTATTATCCAATCTGGCGTGGAAGCCCCGGCAGTAAGTCCTGCCCGCTTTACCCCCACAAACCAGTTTTGTTCCAGGTCGGCTGCATCCTCAACCTGGTAAGTCGGTGTGCCCGCAGCGGCACACAGTTTTACCAGTTTCATGGTATTAGAGCTTTCCCGTCCTCCGGCCACGATCATAACCTGAACCTGCAAGGCCAGGGCCTGAGCAGCATCCTGGCGCTCACTTGTAGCGCTGCAAATCGTGTTATGTTCTAACACGTCCGGATTTTTCCGCCTCAAGGCCTCAACCACCCGCTCAAAGTTCCCCCGGGGTTGAGTGGTTTGGGCCAGTACAGCCACCGGACCTAAAAAAGGCAGTTCCTCGGCCTCCGCCGGATTCTCAACTACAATTGCCCGCTGATTGGTCCAGCCAAGAATGCCCTGTACCTCCGGATGGTTGCGGTCACCGACTATCACTACCGTGCGCCCTTGCTGCCCGGATGCTTGGGCCAGGCGCTGGGCCTTCTGTACAAAGGGGCAAGTGGCATCAACAAGTTCCAGGCCCAACTCTTCAATGCGGCTGTAAATGTCAGGCCCCACTCCATGGGACCTAACAACGACTTTGCCGCTGCACTGCCGCAAATCGTCTACCGCCTGCAAACCTGCTTGCTCCAGACGTTCAACAATCTGACGATTATGTATCAGCGGACCGTAACTGGAGGCCGGCCCAGCTTGAGCTGCCTTGTGCGCCAAATCGATAGCCCGCTTTACTCCAAAACAAAAACCGGCTTTGCGGGCGAGTAATACTTCCAACCAGCCTAACCCCCTTGTTAGACTATTGTTTATTGTACCTGGGCTTATTATGCAATTGCCCTGGCATAGTAACTCAATAATTTCGCGCTGCTTCAACACAATTCCTGCAAAGGCTGAGGAGAAATGTAAGTAAGAATTCAGAAGTCAGGAGTCAGAAGTCAGAATGACCCGGGAAATTGTATTCTGTCTCCTGTCTCCTGTCTCCTGAATTCTGACTCCTCTAGGGTCACTCACTCTTCCCAGTGACCACACCCACAATCTTGTCCACGACCTCTTCGATGCTGAGTCCGTCTGTATCAATCACGGCAGCGTCTGGGGCAACTATAAGCGGAGCGGTCTCGCGGTTTTCGTCCTGAGTGTCCCGGGCCGTGATCTGAGCCTCCAGTTCCTGCAGGTCCGGATTAAAACCAAGGCTCACCAACTCCAGCCAGCGGCGTCTGGCACGTTCAGCCAGAGACGCCGTGAGAAAGAACTTGAATTTGGCTTCAGGCAGCACTTGGGTGCCAATGTCACGGCCGTCCATTATCACTCCGCCCCGGGCAGCCATTGCTTGCTGCAATTCTACCATCCTTTTCCTGACTGCAGGATAGGCGGCCAGCGTAGAAACAGCGCCGGAAACAGCCGGTTCACGAATCTTGTCGGTAATGTCCAAACCGTCGCACTCTACTTGCAGGGAACCGTCGGAGGCCCTGATCAAACGAATTTTAGTCGAATGGGCCAAATTGCCCAGGCTGAGCTCATCCCCCAGGTCTAATCCCTGCTTCAGGGCCTTCCAGGTCAGCGCCCGGTACATGGCGCCGGTATCGATATAGGTTAGTCCAAGTTCAGCCGCAACTTTGCGGGCTACGGTGCTCTTGCCGGCCCCTGCCGGGCCGTCAATGGCGATATTTAGTGTGCTCACTCTGGCTCTTACTCCTTTGCTGCCCCTATTTTAGCACAATTTCCCGGTCTGGCACTAGTATTGGTTAGGCGGCAGAGTGTTTAAACAATGTCAACTACAGCGCCTGCGGCCCCAGGACTCTGCCACGCTATGGCGGGTAAGACAAAACGGAGTGCAGAAGCACCCCGCGTGAAAAGCTGAGCGATCAGTTTTACCGGCGCTGCGACCGTTAGTAGTTGATGACAGGCCGGACATTCCGCAGGAAGGCGCAAGGATCCAGATACTTCGTGCTGCCTGAACCACTATATACCTGATAGCGGGTGTGCCTCGCCGCTCATGTATTTTCTCAGGAACGAGTTGCGCATCATGACTTCCAGAGACCTGATCATATAGTCCCGTTTGAAAGGATCAGCAATGCTCTTGTAACCGGGGACGCGGTCCATGTAATAGCTCTTGTAGCACTCGATCAGAGCGCTGCTTATTTCCTCCATGCTCATCCTGTCCGGCTGAATGATCGGCTCGGTAAAGTTATATTTGCTGTAGTCAAAAACTTTGACCCTTGATTGCAGTTCATTGTAGATATCTGCGTAGGGCCAGGGAGCTATGTGCAGGAAGTGGGCAAAGTCCGGTCCGTACATTTTTGCCAGTTCCAAGGTCTTGGCAACGGATTCCCTGGTTTCATCGGGCATACCCAGCACAAAGGAACACTCCGAAATAATCCCGGCCGCATCCAATAGTCTCAGGGCCTCACGCGACTGTTCCACTTTAATGTTCTTTTGGAACGACAAAAGCCTGCCCGGGTCGGTGCTCTCTACTCCCACATATACATGGACTACCCCTGCCTTGCGGTACTTGTCCAGAATCTTTGCGTCACGCAAAATATCTTCCACACAGGTTTCCAGGAGCAGGTAGACTCCGACATTGCGCTGGATGAGCAAGTCCAGAATTCGCTGCCACCTGGCGCCATCCTTGGTCGGGTATTCATCGGAAAGCATCACGACCGTGACACCATAGACGTCGCGCAGGTGTTCCAGTTCAGCTACAAAGGACTCAGGCTGACGGGCCCGGAAGGTGCGCTGCCAGAATTTTTGCTGCGAACAAAAACTGCAGTTGTTACTGCAGCCGCGGGAAGAATTGACCAGGCCCAGGCGTGAACCGGGCATTACATAAAAGGTGTAATCCTCCCAGTCGACCAAATCCCATGCCGGGACTAAAGCATCCAAGTCAGAGCAGAAGGGCCTTTCCGGGGTTACAACAATCTGACCCTCCCGCCAAAAGGCGATGCCTTTAACCTTGTCAGGCGCTGCTCCGGACTGCAAAGCCAGCAGCAGTTCCGGCAGGGTCTCTTCCCCTTCGCCCCTGACCACGAAATCAACGCTTTGCCGATTTTCTGCAAGGATTTCCCTGTACATGAAATTGGCATGGATACCGCCCATAATGGTCACAATAGCCGCATCGATCTCTTTAGCGGCGGCCAAGACCTGTAAACCGGCCGGCGCTGAAGCGGTGTAACCCGTTGAACCCACATAATGGGGGCGGAACTCCGCAATCCGTTCTATTATTGCATTCAGATCATGGTTTTTCGTCATCGCGTCATAAATTTCAACATCAAAACCCGCTGCCCTGGCTTGTCCGGCGAGATACACAAAACCCAAGTTAGGCCAACTACCCGCTGCCTCCACGACCCCCGCATGATAGGGTGGCGTGATTAACAGGAGACGTTGTTTCAACATCCTGTTCATTCCTTTCCAGCATCTTGTCAATTAACATCCCCGCATTAGCGAATATAGGGTGAATGGAGGCTTTGGTAAACCAGGCCAAGTCCAAAAATGGCAAAAGCCATGACAAAAATTGCCGCTATTGCCAGCCAGGCTGGCCTCCGGCCCCGCCAGCCGTAAGTCCGAACCAAATGCAGATATACTCCGTAAAGCAGCCAGGAAATCAGTGACCAAGTCTCCACCGGATCCCAGGACCAATAACTCCCCCAGGCCTTGTTGGCCCAAATCGCCCCTGAGGCAATCATTATGCCCAGCATGATAAAACCAAAGGCGATAAACTGATAACTCTGTTCGTGCAGGGTGGGCAGGTCCGGTAACCGGTCGTAAAAACCCAAAGGTTTTTCTTGCTCGATTCTCTTTTCTTTTAGAAGGTAAAATACCGCCAAGGCTGTGCCGACGAGGTTGGAACCATAAGCCAGCTTGGCGAACAGAATATGCACTATTAGCCAGAAAGTGCCGAAGCTGGCCGGCAGGGGCCTGATTTCCGGCGAAGCCATTACTGCCAGGCCGATAAGTAAAAATGAACTTGGCAGTACTATTACACCCGTTATTCTCAGCCAAGACCAGCGGCGCTGCAAGAGCAGGTACATAACCACCGCAACCCACACATCCGATGAATAGACCTCAAACACCCGCATGTACGGTCCATGTCCGGTTTCCAGCCAGCGCAAGGCCAGGGCTGCGGTATGGGGCAGAAGCGCCAGGTATGCCAGCCTGATTCCCCAGACAAAATCTTTTTTTCCGCCGGCATGGATTGGTTCATTGCTGCCGATGGCCTTGACATGCATCCTTACCAGTTTCCAGGCAAAAGCCACACTGGCCGCGGCATAGAGGGCGACCGCCAGCCAAAGCAGCATAATCTGGATTTTCAGTTCCACTGGGCTTCCTCCTCACATCCACCTGTTGCATTATTCTTTGGCCGGCGCCAGTTCTTTGCACACACCAGCCAGCTCCCGCGAAAAAGCCTGGCGAAACCGGTAACTGCGGCCATGAACGATAACAGCATCCCCGTTCTCTGTCATTTTGAGGACAATTTCCTTTGGGGTCGCCAGGAACAACAGGGACAAGCCCAGCACGGCCAGCCAGAAACCGCCCGCTACCAGAGGGTAACCCCAATCCTTCACCGCTTTGACAGCCAGCCAAGGCACGAAGTCATTGAAAGTAATGGTCAGGTCCCCGAATTTAGCGGAGTCATGCAGCTTCAACACCTGCGGCTTGCTGTCCTGGCCGTTTAAGGCGACGGCTACGGATAGGGCAGGATTCCTTGGGGCGTCGGCCGCAGTCTGCGGTTGGTCGCCTTGCCATACCAGGTCGGGCCAGAACTTCAGGCTTACCGGTACCGAAGCTTCCAGCTGCGGCACGGTGAATTTGGTTTCATACCTGTAGCCTCCCTTGCCGTCCGGAAGCTTTTCCAGGAGAACTATGGCCCTGGCTATTTCCCTGTCACCCTGGCGAAAGATGAGCTGGGAACCCCAGCCGTAATCCTGAAACATCAGTCCCAGCAAGCCAGCCTGCAGCTTGGTGTGGCGGGTGATGATGCCCTCGTCCGCGCCGCCCTGATATGTCAATGTTACACTGCCTGAAACCTCCTGAAAAGAGCCGTTTGGCGCAAACTGCAAATTTAGCCGGTCCAGCCTCAGGGCAGCCGGCGCTGAGGCAGGATACGGCGTCAGCTTCAGCTGGGCCTGCTGACCTTCAATCAACACTGTCCATTCTTTGCTCTGGCTGCCGGCAGTAAGCATCCCTCCTGCGAGGACAGCCAACAACGCCAGGTGAAAAAGAGGCGACCCCCAATAACCTATCCCTCCGCGCCGGGCAACCCAGGCCCTGGTTCCGCCTTCCTCAAACTCCTGCAGGCGGTACCCCCGCCGGCGCAAGAGGTCCCCGCCTGACATGAATATCTCCTGCCTGATACGGTTATCAGGCAGGAGTATTTGCTGCGCTCCGGGCAGTGACTCCAACATCCGGATCTGTTCCGGGCTAACCTGCCGCCTCCTCCAGGCCAAGGCCCAGCGGAACTGCCTCAGGGTGCAGAAGAACAGATTAACTCCCAGAAACAAACCAATAACTGTCAGCCACCTGCTGTAAAACAGGAGCGGCGATTTGGTGATACCATAAAACGTAGCCCCGGTCAGGACAAGCATGAGCCATAAGGCCAGACGGGTAGACGCCAGGGTTTTTGTGAATTTCCGCCAAAGTTTTCCCATTTGTAAACCCCTTAACAAGGCGTGTCAGTGGATTTTTAAGTGCACGGACTCCCTTGGGAACCATGGCTGCAGTTGCTTTCCCGCCAGTTTCCGGAGGTGCCCCAGGTATTGACAACAAGATTTTGCGAGGCGTACGGCGCCGGGACTGCATAGGTGCCGGATTTCGGCGCCAAAAGACGCGGCGTGTTCAGGCCATGGGGAATGGGGCTGTGGCATCTGGTGCAAACCCAGTTTGTAGCACCGACTTGGCTGTAATGGAATTGATGCAGATTGCCCTGCATGTTATTGTAATATCCCGTCGTACCTCCGCCCGTACTGCTGGCGTAAGTGGCCTTGTCATGGCATTTGAAGCACAGGTCGTTGCTGTTTGTTCCCACCGTGCTCGGGTTATACGGATTGGTTAGAATCCAGGGGTTGGCTGAGCCGTGGGGGCCTTTCACTGTGGCGGAATCAGAGCCGTGGCAGCTGTCGCAGTAAAGCCTGCTCGTAGCGGTCCAGGGACTTACGTATTTGCCGTAAGTTGTACTGGCTTTGCTCGCGCCGACCACGGCGTGGTAGGAGGCGTTACTCGGGTTGAATTCTTTCGGAATGTTGGTCTGGGTGCCCCCGCTCGGGTTTGTGGGCGGGCTCGTACCCCAGGAGTAGTTGGAATGGCATTTGAAGCAGAGCTGGTATTCATAGGTTACGGGATTGACGAACTTCAAGGCCGGATCAGACCAGGCCACGGACGTGCCGTTGTAGTCAACCCCGCTGACGTTCTGGATGCTTGGCGGCAGGGCAGGCGCTGTGGTGCTTGTGCGCAGCCCGGCGCTGTGGGGGTCGTGGCAGTCGGCGCACTCTGCATGGCGGTTCCCGCCGGAACTGGGAAAGCTGTTATAGTTCTCAGTGTCGTTGTGCTTGCCGGAAGTGGTCAAAGTAGGGTGATGGTAAGTTTTCAAGAGGTCTGTCCTGACATCAGGCGCGCTGCCCCCGCTCTGGTGGCAGCTTGTGCACTCACCCGCTGCAGTGGTTGTATCTTCCGCATTCTGGAGCCTGGTATTGCTTGAGCCGTGGGGCACATGGCAGGCGGTGCAGACCAATCCTTTGCTGTAGTGGGCTACGGTGGTATTCTTATAGCCCGTTTTGTCCCAACCGTTTATGGCGTAGTCCGTGGTCAAAACAAGCGGGGAAGGGACAAACACTATGGACACAGGTACTTCCTGCGTCTGGCTCGTCACAGCGGTGGGAAGGGTGCCGGAAGTATGGCACTTCAGGCAAAAATCCGTCATTGTGCCGGCGCCGGTCAGAAACATGTTCTTGGTATTAGACGGGTCTGAAATGTCTGAAGTGGTTGCGCCAAGGGCTGAACCGGCAACCGTATGGGGTCCGTGACAGCTGGTGCACTGAAGTTTGGAGCCTGAGGCGCCAAAAATATCGTGCGTTGAGGTCAGGCTGAAGCTGTTCTGCACATTTTCTCCCGGCGCCCTGGAGTTGGCTGTAGTGTTATGGCAGGTGAAGCAAAGACTGGGCTGGCTGGAATCGAGCAGTCTCGGGTTGGCGCCGCTGTGTTTGTCATGGCACATCACACAGGTGATCCCGGTTCCTGACGCCGGACTCAGCACGGAACCGTCAATGGTGGGATTGTAATGGACAGCGTTGGCGTTGGTATGGTCCCCTGCAGTGTTGGCGTAGTACTGCGTATCTCCGGAGAAGGTCCGGGCCAGTGGGCCATGGCAGGCCAGGCAGAACGAATTGCCCGCATAATATGTATTGTTGCCGGCATCACTCGCCCTGAGCAAACGCGGATAATAGGACGTGCCGTTCGGGTCTCCGTGCGGGTCGTGACAATCGTCACACTGCAGCGCTCCCGCGCCTCCGCCGGGATAGGTATTCCCTGTGTTGTAGACCTGATGATAGGAAGCCCGCGCCAGGCCGCCCTGGGAGGTGGGAGCAAAATAGGCTTTCTCGTTATAGCTGCTGCCTGAGCCGTCATGGCAGGTAAAACAGACTGTGGTCATATTGCTTTGGATCAAAAGCTTCGGTCCTGTGGCGGTATGGGTCTTGTGGCAGGTGGCACACAAAGCTGTATTGGTGGTGTACCTGGCATGGGGACTGATATATGGGGATGGCCCTGTGGTAAAGGTCCAGCTGTAATTGGCGGCCAGGGCAGCGCCGTTCAAGTCCTGGATTGCCGTGGTCAGGGTGGCGGTATAACCCGTATTGGCTGCAAGGGAGCCGGAAACGGTAAAGGTTGCGGTATGGGTGGACTTTTCATACGTGATGGCGGCAGCCGTAACCGCGGCGCCGCTGGCGGTGACTTTTACCGTAAAGCTGGCAGATGTCAAAGTAGACGGATTGATGTCGCTGTCAAAAACCGCTCTGATTAATGTATTTGTACCTACCCCGGCGGTTGGAGGGCTCGTGTTCTTGGGTACTGTGAGGATTACGCCGGGAGCCGCAGCAGCAGCCCCAATGAACAAGTTCGCAGCGGCCGTCCAAAACAGCATCAGGGCAAAAACCAATAGTCCCAGGCGCCTGGCAGCAGCGTAAGCCCCGTATCTTAACCCGCCTCCGTTCACGTCACAAACCCCCATTCCAGCTGAATCAATTGCCGAAAACCTCTACCCGGTTGTTCTCCCTGTCCGTCACATAGACCCGGCCCTGATTGTCCAGGCACAGGCCGTTTGGCAGGTTAAACTGACCGTTGCCTTTACCCTCGCTGCCCAGGTTCCATACTTGGCGCCCGGAAGTATCAAAGGCGAAGACCTTATTGCTAAACACATCAACCACGATGATATATCCCTCGGGCGTCACAGCCAGACCCCTGGGCAAGGTTAAGCCGCCCGAGTCAGCGGCGGTTCTGTTTGTTATCTGGGACAGGAAACGCCCGTCTTTGTCAAAAATCTCGATCCGCCCGTTGTTGGAGTCCGCCACATATACTTTTCCCTCACGGTCAACCCACAGGCCGTTCGGATACTGAAACTGGCCAGGTCCGGAGCCCGGACTGCCGAACTGACGGATGAGTTTGCCGCCGGCATCGACCACGACGATTGCCTGATCAGCGATATCTGCTATATAAAACAGGTCGTCCGGACCCGTCGCGACCGCCGCAGGGCGGACCGCAGCGCCCGAACCTGGCAGGCGCAGATTATCCAGCAGGGGTGCCAGAGCCTTCCCTTGGTCATCAAAGACAAAAACTTTGTTCAGATTGGAATCAGCCACATATACTTTGCCGTCTTTATACGCGAGGCCCAGAGGGTAGTTCAACTGGCCCTTGCCAATGCTCAGGCTGCTTTTGCCATTGGACTTGAACACCTGGATTTGGGCATTGCCTGTATCAGCCACAAAAATCCTGCCGTCAGGCGACACGGTGACACCCATGGGGTTGCGCAATTCGCCGGTTTTAGCGTCTCCGTACAGGGCATAGAGATAGTGCGGCTGATCAGCCAGACTTCCCCCTGCCGGCCCGCGCAGCCACCAAGAAACAGCAGCAATCAGTCCAATGATTATCAGTGCGGAAACAACCTTTATTTTCATGCTGCAACCTCTGATCTATATTTCGCTCCCCAGGCAGGGAACGTCTATGAACGCTCCAAGTTTTCTTCACATGCAGAAATCCGTTTAAGTACAATTATGCTTTGAAATTCGACGGGTTATCCGGATTGCCTGAGATTTCAACCAGTCTGTCCCGATCGCCAGACAAATGATTGATTTTAGGTGTTAGCCGGAAGTTTGCGGCAGACAGGGCGCCAAAGATGCCGGCGCCCTGATCCTGCCAAACTTGTTGATAGCTCTTACTTAGAGCTAAAGGTAAAGGTATTGCCGGTTGAAGAAACGGCCAGGCCGTTGAGGTCTTTGACGGTGGTGGTATTCACCGTGATGGTATATGAGCTGCCTGTGGTCAAACTTCCGTTCAATGTCAGGAGAACGGTTTTACCCAGCACCCCGTTTGGCTGCAGCTGGGCGCTGGAGACGCCGGTCACGCCGGTGCCGGTCACAGTGTAATTGCCCGCGGTCTGGGCGGATACTTTCTCCATATAGGAGTTGAAAGCCAGCACAACATGGTTTTTGTCGGTGGCGCTGACCTGATAGGAGCTCGCGGCCACAACTGCAGGTTGGCTTGTGCTGAAGGTCTTGCGGTGGCAGTCTTGGCAGACACCCCGTTCATCCATGCGCAGCAAAGTGGAGCCGTTAGCGTAGGTAGTGGAGGAAACAGCGGCCGTGGTGCCATGGGCGTAGTGGCAGGTTACACACAGCACGTCACCCGCTGGGGAAGAAGTCGGCAGGGCGAAGTACGCCGCATTGTACCCCGAAGCTCCCGCAGCAGCCATGCCTACCCTGTGCCGGTAGAGGCCTGAGGTATAAGTGCCGCTCTGAGTACTGCCGCTGTTGACTGCGGTCTGCAGGTAGTCCGTATGGCAGGCGCCGCAGAAATCATTGATGTGGTCGTCGTTATAGGTTATGGTCTCATTGGTGGTTGGGTTATTTACAGTCATGCTGATGGCCCCGTTTGGAATCGTGCTTACGGTATTATAGGCTGTACCGAGAGTATTCCAAACCGTTACCGTTGGCACCAGCTGCCGCGCGTTCTGGGTGCCGTGGGGGTCGTGGCAGCTGTCGCAGCGCAGCTCAAACTTAAGAGCGCTGCTCCCGCCGGGGATTGCCACCAGGGTATTGTTTGCCTGGTCAGCATTGTGTTTGGATGAGACGGTAGCCATCGTGGTGTAGGATGTCGCCCCTTCAACGGTGGGCATGGACTGGAAGCCCCCCGCGCTGGTTGCCCAGAGATTGCTGCCGTCCTTGATTTCACCATCCACCTCGTCATAGTGGCTGGAACCTGTGGAGCTGTGGCAATAAGTGCAGGTGCGGTAAATGTCGTTTTGGCTGCCGCTGACCAAAGCAAACAGGATCAGGTGTGAACTCTGAGCGGTGTGCGTCTTGTGGCATTGGGCGCACGAGGCCGTATTGGTTGTAAAACCTCCGTGCGGGCCGTTGGTTGCGGCCAGGGCCGCCGTACTCAGGCCCAGGACCAAAAGTACAGCGAGACTGAAAATCAGCGCAATTTTCTTCATCTTGGCAAACTCCTCTCTCACTTGATAAACCCTAATCTTTTTCACCCCCTCTCACCGGCTAAATACTCTTAGTTCAGTAACCAAAGACAGATACCCTGCGGTTCCCTACTTCGGTCACATAAACACGGTTGTTACTGTCTATATACACCCCATTGGGCAGAGAAAGCTGGCCGTAGTCCCGGCCTTCCTGGCCAAACTCCATGTCCTTGCTGCCATTCTGGCGGTAAACCAGGAGCTTGTTGGCCATCCCAGCCACCACCCAGAGGTTGCCGTTCTTGTCAATTATGAGCCCCCTGGGGGTTAGGATTTCGCTGTTATCCCCGCCGCCGATATTTTGCCGCACACTTCCGTCCGGGTTGTAGACCGAGACCCTGTTGTTGCCGGAATCGGCCACATAGATGGCTCCCTTGGCATCGACAGCCACCCCGTGCGGAAAACTCAGTTCACCCTGACCCGCCCCTTCCTTGCCAAAGCTCTCCAGCAGCTTGCCCTTAAGGTCAAAGACATCAATCCTTTGTGCTTGCAGGTCGCTCACGTACAGCTTGCCCGCTTTGGCCAGAATCTGGCCCGGACCGGCCAGGCTCCCCCCCTCTGCGTTGAAAGCCCCTTTGTACTTGCCGCCGGCGTCAAAGATGTAAATCTTGCCCGCTCCGGTGTCGGCCACGTACAGGTTGGTCCCGTCGAAGGTCAGGCCGTAGGGGGTTCTGAAAGCGGAGCCGCCGGGTTTGAGATAGTTTTCAAATTTACCGTTGTAGTCAAAAACCAGCACCTGGTTCGTTCCGGCATCCGAAACAAAGATTCTGTTATCCACCACCTGGACAGCCATAGGCCTGTCCAGCGGATGTCCCGGATCATTGTCAATGGCATAGAGAAAATGGGGCGGAGTGTCTGAGGAGATAGGACTGACTCCCTTAATCACATCCACCGGGCTCTGCCTGATCATATAAAAGTAACCAAAGACCAGAATGCCGGTAATGACAATCACAAGCATGGCGATCACCAGTTTTTTAGTCTTCATAGCTGTCTCCTTTGATTTTGTTCACTGCAGTCCGCGGGACAATCGCTCTAGTTCAAGGCCGCCAAAGCGTCCTTGATTTGCTGGTCGTTGGGGTTATATTTCAGAGCTTGCTGGTACGTGGCCCTGGCCTTGTCCTTATCCCCCGCTTGCTGGTAGCTCTGGGCCAGCTGGTACATGATGTCCGGGCGGCCGGGGTAAAAGGCGTTAACCGTTTCAAATTCCTCTACCGCCAGCTTGTATTCTCCGGCCTTCCGGTAGAGATAGCCCAAGGCAGCCCTGACATCGAGGTTTTTCGGATTTTCGCTTTGCAAGGCCTCCAGATCGGCTCTGGCCCCTTGATAATCCTGGCGCTGCAGTTTGACCAGGGCGATGTTGTACTTGGCGGCTTCACTCTTTGGATCCAGCTTTAAGGCATTCTGGTACTGTTCCACAGCCTGGTCATACTTGCCCAGCTGCACAAAACTCCAGCCCAGGGCAATGCGGTCGTCCACATTGTTCGGATTGGCATTCACCCTGGCCTCAGCGACCTTAAGATCGTGCTCAACCTTGCTGTCTTTATCGAAGGCATTCCAAAAAAACGTATAGCCAATCCCCAACCCCAGCCCGGCAACAAGACATAGCGTTGCGGCAATCAGAGCTAGAGCAGCGCCGGGTTTGACTTTACCCTTTATGGAACCCGCCGGCAGCAGAGAACTGTTCATGTATTCCTCTCCCCTCTATTTTTTATGACAATCTTGACAGACTCCCATGTTGTCCCGCCGCCTTAACATAGTGGAGGGAGCGCCGGTAACACTGGAGACGGCTGTTCCGGCCCTCACAGTACCATGGGCGTAGTGGCAGGTGAGACACATAATTTTGTTCTGGCTGTACACCGGGTTTGTTCCCTCCAGGGGGAGAGTGGTGGTGAGCGGCGAAGACGCGCCTGAAGGACTCGTGTACGATCCCGGAACCACCCCTATGCTGTGACGGTACATACCGTCGGTCACAAAGGTTCCGCTGGCCGGGGTATGACCGGAAGCGCCGGGGGCGTTGAAATCCGAGTGGCATGCGGCGCAGAGTGTAACCGACCCGCTGATGTAATTGGCTGTCTCCCCTGTAGTGGGGTCGGAATCCACCGGATAGGCGGCAAAGCTCACAGTAGCCGTTGTGGTCGTGTTTGGGCCGTTGGGATAGGAAATAGTCCTCCGGATGAGCCGGTAGTTTCCCGTATAGTGAGGGTCGTGACAACTGGTACAGGTCAGGTTTTGGGCGGCGTTGTACCCGCCGGGAGCAATCACCGGGGATTGGTCAATAGAATGGGCGGAAGTTGTACCACTACCCCCCCACGGATCGCCCGGTGTCCCCGTATGCCCAAACGGGCCGGCCAGGTCGGGGGCCAGTCCTCCGTTAGCAGTGGTAACCTCACCGTCTTTGACGTTATACTTCGAATTGGTGCCGCTTCCCCAGTGACAGGTTTGACACACGGCCAGGATTGTAGCCTGGTTCAACAGATAGGCGCTCACCCCCGTATGTGTCTTGTGACAAAGGGAACAAGCGTTGGTGTTGTCCGTGTAATTAGCGTGCGGACTGGTATCAGGGGGGAAAAGGGTTGCCACCTGGTCGGCGCTGCCAGGCGATGTGCCGCTCTCCTGCACGCTGACTTTGTAATTGACATCCGTGTAATTGGCAACGCCTGAATCGGTATAAGTGAGAGGAGCTGAACTGACAGTTGCCAGCTGGCTGTAAGTGTTCCCGCCGTCAACGCTTTTGGACACGATGTAAGCAATCGTGTCGCCGCTGGTAACCGGCGTCACGGCATCCCAGCTAAGTGTAATGTCAGAGGTGTTAGCGCCGCTTCCGGGCGCGATTACCACATGAATACTGCTGACCGGGCTTACTGCCAGTGCGGGCAGGGCCGCAAACAGTACTCCTGCCAGAGCCAACAATACGGTTATACTCAATCTTCTTACCAAGAGCGGCACCCCCTGTTTCGGACCTGTGCTGGGTTCACCTGTTTCCGGCGGGGTCAGAACTTAAACACCTGTACCCGGTTGTTTTCCCGGTCTGTGACATAAAGTTTGCCGGAATTGTCCAGCCAAATACCGTTCGGAAAGTTAAATCCCTGGTTATCATCTGTGTTCTGACCGGTCTCACCCAGGCTCCAGACCAACTTCCCCTGCTGGTCAAAAGCCCTGACCACCTGGGTAAATACATCCACAACCAGGACCTGTCCGCTGGGGGAAACGGTGATCCCCCTCGGCAAAGTCAGCCCTCCGGCGCGGTTGGGGCCTCCGCCTATAGTCTGGAGAAAAGCGCCCTGCAGGTCAAACACCTGAATCCGCGCGTTATTGGAATCACTTACAAACACTTTGTCGCCGGCAACCCAGAGGGCATTGGGGTACATCAAGCCCCCATTGTCATTGCCCGGGTGGCCGAATCGCCTCAGTTCACGGCCCTCCGCATCATAAACCCTGACAGTCTGGGTAGCGGTATCCGCCACATACACTTCACCCGACTTTGCCACCGCGACTGCGGTGGGCGTCAAATACTCCACCTTTTTACCCGTCTGGGCCGGACTCTGGACAAAGGTCTTGAGGAACTTACCGTCAGTATTAAAAACTTGCACTTTCCGCAGGGTAGGGTCAGCAACCCATAAGCGGTTTTGCGCGTAAGTCAACTGAAAAGGATCCTGCAGCTGAGCGGCGCCAAATTCGCTCAGGTACTTGCCGTTAGGGTCAAAGGCTTTAATAACTCCGTCCCCTGTATCCGCCACAAAGATCCGGCCGTTTTGGTCAACAGCCACCGCCAGCGGCTTATGAAGCCCGCCGGCTGAGCCGCCGGAAATGGTAAAGAGGTATTTGGGAGCGGAGGAAGTACTCTGCATGAAACCCGGGGTAAGCCTGGGTACCGGGTCCAGCCCTTGCCGGTAGAACCAGCCAAAAAGCGCCAAAGCAATGATTATCAGGAGTAAAATAATGATAATCAGATTAGCCAGCTTGATTTTTTTGTGTTTAAGATCAAATTTAAATGCCATGCCCATCTTGATCTCCCCCTGGGCAATTTCTGCTTTCTGCAAAAATCAGTTGTTTGCGCCCAGCTTGTGCAAGGCTTCCTCTGCTTCACGCAAAGCGGGATCATATTTCAGGGCTGTCCGGTATTCGTCAGCCGCCGAGACCCGGTCTCCCTTGACCGCATATGCTTGTCCAAGCAGGAAATGTCCATTGGAGGATGAGCTGTTTACGCCCAGGTAGTACTTAAAATTGCTGATGGCAGCGTCATAGTCGCCCTTGGCCAAATACAGTTCACCCAGGTTAAATGTCGGATCAACATACCGCCAGTCAATCTCCCGCACTCGCTTGAATTCTGCGATGGCTTCATCTGTTTTATTCTGCTTTTGCAGCACCAGTCCCTTGTCAAAATGGGCTGTCGGATTATTAGGATCGAGCTGAAGCGCTTGATCAAACTGGTCGAGGGCTTTGTCATACATGCCTTGTTGCGCCTCAGCCCAGCCAAGATTAAGATAGGCGGCAACGTTTTTGTCACCGTTTTTCAGTTCCAGGCTGTATTTTTGCATTTCGCGCTCCGGCACTGTCCGCGAGTCATATTTGTTCCAAAAATAGGAATACCCAACACTTAACAAGGCTGTGAGCAGAATCACAATCGTAACCGCAAGGGCAACAACCGCTTGTTTTAAAGAAATACTTCTTTCCAGAAGCATTTGCTTACCTCCGACCCTGACTCATAATTATAAAGAGTCTGACTCCAATAGGTCAACCGGTTTGTTATTAATCGCACAATCAAAGACAAACCTTGCCTTATAATAAAAATACCACATTTTCTCGGAAAATGGGTAACCAATTTCTACATCCGTCAATTTTTTTCATAAATACTGACAGCGCCGGTGTTCGAACACACCAGCGCGTTTATCCTCGTCTAAACTTCCACTTCTATAAAGTGGGAGTGGTTACGCCGTTTTCTGCTTCGATGGGGGTAGAGTCCCCCCACCAAAGACCCGATGTTTAGCGGAAGCTAAACGAGTTCACTGATCAGGGATAAAGCCTTCGCAGAGCCGCGAAGAAGTCGGGGAAGGAAACCGCGGCCGCCTCCGCCCCTCTGATCCGGGAAGTCCCCTGCGCCCCAAGGGCGGCCACAGCCATAGCCATGGCCATGCGGTGATCGCCGGAGGATTCCATATCCGCCCCCCGCAGCGGCTTACCGCCCCAGATTCTTAAACCGTCAGGCAGCTCTTCAACCCGGACGCCCAGCTTGACTAATTCCCTGGCGACAGCGGCAATGCGGTTGCTCTCTTTCACCTTAAGCTCCGCCGCATCCCTGATTTCGGTCACCCCCCGGGCATAAGCCGCCGCTACAGCCAGGACAGGTATTTCATCGATCAGGCGCGGAATCATACTTCCTCCGATTTTGACCCCTGTCAACCCGGCAGGCCTTACTATCAAGTCTCCCACCGGTTCGCCGGAAACCTCAGTCAAATTCTCCCGGCTGATGCTTGCCCCCATCTCAGCCAGCACGGTCAAAATCCCATCCCGGGTAGGATTGAGTCCTACGTTGGTCAGACGGATTTCTCCGTCCCTGACAATTGATCCTGCCACCAGGAAAAAGGCCGCAGATGAAATGTCCCCGGGAACTTTCACTCTTTGAGCCTTGAGCAGCGGGAATCCTTCCACCGCAACCCGGGTACCGGCCCGTTCAACTTTTGCCCCAAAAGCCCGCAGCATGCGTTCGGTATGGTCGCGCGAAACATAGGGCTCGTTCACCTCGGTCACACCCTTGGCATAAAGTCCGGCCAGGAGGACAGCGCTTTTCACCTGGGCGCTGGCAACCGGACTCTCATAGGCAATAGGCTGCAAGTTTCCGCCGCGGACGGCCAGGGGCGCCAGGTTCCCTTCCTGCCGGCCAAGAATTTGAGCGCCCATTTTGGCCAGGGGAAGCGTAACGCGTGCCATCGGGCGGCGGCGAATGGACTGATCCCCTGTCAGCACGCTGAAAAAACCCTGGCCGGCCAAAATTCCGAGCATGAGCCTGATTGTGGTGCCGGAATTGCCCACGTCAAGCGCTTCTCCGGGCTCTTCCAGTCCGTGCAGTCCCTTGCCGTGCACCTGCAACCGGCCCTCGCCTGTCTCATCGATTCTTACCCCGAGCTTCCTCAGGCAGGAAACTGTGCTAAGACAGTCCTCGCCTGCCAAAAAGCCTTCAATTTCGGTTATCCCCTCCGCCAGGGCGCCAAACATCACCGCCCGGTGGGAAACAGATTTATCCCCCGGTACCGCCACCTTACCGCGCAGTGACTCAGCCGGGTTAATCGTTAGTTCCATGCTTTAAAACCTCACCCGCAGTGGGCCGGGATGCCCAAGCCCCGTATCAGGTCCAGAGCCCTGAGAGCGGAAGCTTCACCCTGAAACCCCAGCACTACGCTGCCTGCGGCTCCTTCCCTGGCCCTTACAATCTCAATATTGACAATGTTGATGTTTGCTTCCCCCAAGGCCCTGGTGATTTTCCCCAGGTACCCCGGCTCATCGGGAATACTTGCCACAACTTCCACAAGTTCTTGCACCCTTGCTTTCGCCTGCTGCCTGTAAGAATCTCTGACCTCCCTCGACTGTCTGAAAGCGCCGGTAATGCGGGCTCCGTCTCCCTCCCTCACAGCCGCTTCCAATTGGACAAGTTCCAGCTGGAAAACCTTTAAGGCGCCAAGGATCATCTCCCGGTTGGCCAGGCAAATGTCCTGCCACATTACCGGACTGCTGGCGGCTACCCGCGTTCCGTCCCGGAAGCTCCCTGCGGCCAGGGCCAGGCTGCCCGGCTCTTCGTCTTCCAGCCGGCCGGCTGTTTTGGCCAGGGCAACCGCCAACAGGTGGGGCAGGTGGCTCAGGGTAGCCACAATGCGGTCATGCTTGACCGGATCCATAATCAGCGGCTGTGCCCCTGTCTGCCGTACCAGGGCGGCCACTTCCTCCACAGCCCCAGGAGAGCAGCTTGGCGCAGGTGTAAGTACGTAGACAGCATTGACAAACATCAAAGGATCCGCGCCGTCAATGCCTGCCTGTTCAGTCCCGGCCATGGGGTGTCCGCCGACAAAATCAACCCCCGCGGGGAGCAGATCCTCAGCCAGGCGCAGCTGGCTCGTTTTTACACTGCCCACATCGCTGACAATTGCCCCGGGTGAGAGATGGGGGGCTATTGCTCTCAGCACCTCTGCCGCAGCCCCAACCGGCACCGCCAGAAAAACAACTGCAGCATCCTTGACACCTTCCGCCAGGTTTTCTGTCACCCGGCTGGCGGCGCCCAGCTTCACACTCTTGGCCAGAGCCTCCCGGTTCCGGTCTATGCCGGTAATCTCATATCCCTTTTGCGCCAGAGCCAGTCCCAAAGAGCCGCCAATCAAACCCAAACCAATTATTGCAATTTTGCGCTTCTCCATAGTCCCACCCCCAAGACAGAGGTCCGAGGTCCGAAGTCCGAGTGCATGCTTGCTTCCGAGCCCTCTTTCGTCCTTTGATGGTGACGAGGCACCGGCATGGAAGTCTACCCCTTAGGAGTATGACCGACGGACTGAAAAATTTAGGAATAACTATGCAAAGCAACTGATTTTATCCAGACATTTCGACCTCTTATACATAACGAATGCAATATTATTCTTAAAAATTGTTTCGTCGGACAGACTCCTAGATGTGCCTGCCGGTAAGCTTGACCGCCTGGCGCAAATCCTGCATCAGAGTGTCAAAGTTCTCAAGCGTCAGGGACTGCGGTCCATCGGACAGGGCTTTGGATGGCTCCGGATGAACTTCGACTATCAGGGCGTCGGCCCCTGCCGCCACTGCGGCCACAGACATAGGTTGAACCAAGTTCCAGCGTCCGGTGCCATGACTGGGGTCAACTACGACCGGAAGATGGGAGAGCTGTTTGAGCACAGGCACAGCGCAGAGGTCCAGAGTATTGCGCGTATAGGTTTCAAATGTCCTGATACCACGTTCGCAGAACATCACATTATAGTTGCCGCCCGCCATCACGTACTCGGCGGCCATGATCCATTCCTCGTAGGTGGCTGACGGTCCGCGCTTCAGCATCACAGGCTTGCCGGTCTTGGAGACTTCCTTCAGCAGGAAGAAATTTTGCATGTTGCGGGCGCCTATTTGCAGGATGTCAGCGTAATTGGCAACAAGTTCCACGTTTCTGGGATCAACGACTTCAGTCACAATTAACAGTCCTGTTTCTTCCCGGGCCTCGGCCAAAAGCTGCAGGCCTTTTTCCTCCAAACCCTGGAAAGAGTAGGGGGAGGTGCGGGGTTTAAAAGCGCCGCCCCGTAGAATAGTGGCCCCGGCAGCCTTGACCGCCCGGGCAGTCTGCAAGATCTGATCCCGGCTTTCCACGGCGCAGGGCCCGGCCATTACATGCACCTGGTCCCCGCCGATTTTATGCGGTCCTATCTCGATTACAGTATCCTCGGGGTGGAATTCGCGTCCCGCCAGCTTGTAGGGCCGCAAAATCGGAACCACTTTGTCAACCGCCGGGTAGGCTTCCAGGGCCAGGGACTCCAGGCGGGAGCGGTCCCCGATGGCGCCCACAATGGTCTTTTCCACCCCTTCCGACAGGTGTACGCTAAAACCTTCCTGTTTCAGCCGGTCTGTGATCTCTTCCACTTGCTCGCGCGTAGCCCCGCGCCGCATTACTATAATCACTGGTCAAGCTCCTTTCGAGAATTGAGGAGTCAGGAGTCAGAATTCAGAATTCAGGCTCCCATGCCGCTGCGCGGCACCACTGATGAATGAAACTAGGATAAAGGGGACGGTTCTATCCGTCCTAGCGAATCTTGACGAATCTCGGTGGGCCCATTTCTAGTAATGTTTTTGGGCAGAATGGCTGGCTATTGTTTGAGAGCCTTTTTTAGGGCGCTGAGAAAGGCTTCGTTTTCTTCCGGAGTACCCACAGTTACGCGGAGGGAAGTGGGATAGCCGAAAAGGTGGCCCGGGCGGACAATGATTCCCTGCTTGAGCAAGGCTTCAAACACTTCCTGGCTTGGCTTGCCCACATCCACCAGGACAAAATTGGTATGCGAGGGGACCACCCGGCAGCCCAGGTTTTCCAAAGCGGACCTCAGTTCCGCCAGTCCCTTGGCATTTTTGGCGATGATTTCCGCCAGGTATTCCTTGTCCTGCCAGGCTGCTGCTGCTGCCGCCTGGGCTACCAGGTTGCCGTTAAAAGGTTCTCTCACCCGGTTGAGAAAGTCCACAATTTGTGCTGTGCCGATGCCGAACCCCATGCGCAGTCCCGCCAGGCCGAAAGCCTTGGCAAAAGTGCGCAGAACCAGGACGTTGCGTCCGCCGTGAAGATATTTTAGCCCGCTGGCGTAGTTCTTATCAGCAACGTACTCAAAATATGCCTCATCGAAAACCACCAGCACATCTTCTGGCACGCCCGCCATGAACTCATCAAGTTCCTGTGCCGAAACTATGGTCCCGGATGGATTGTTAGGGTTGCAGACAAAAATAACCTTCGTCCTGGCGGTAATCTTTTGGGCCATCTGCTCCAAATCGTGCCGGTAATCCTTTAGCTCCACTTCCACGGCCACACCGTTCATGAGTTCAACACAAGTCTGGTAGCGGGGAAAGGAGGGTTTGGCCATTACTACTTCATCGCCCGGGTCAACAAAGGCCTTGGCAATCATAGCGATGATTTCTTCCGAGCCGTTGCCCGTAACTATCTGGTCAGTTCCCACTTCCAGTTCTGCGGCAACTAATTCCTTTAATCCGGCCGCATTGGCATCAGGGTAGAGGAAAGCCTTCTCCATAGCCTGCCGGCCGGCCTCCAGAGCCTTGGGCGATGGACCCCAAGAGTTTTCGTTCGAGGCAAGTTTGATTACTTCTGAAAGCCCAAGTTCGCGCTGCACTTCCTCGATGGGCTTGCCGGGCACATAAACTGCCAAAGTCCCGACGTTCGGACGAGCTTTGATGTCCATGGGGATATCCTCCTAATTGAGAAAATAATAAAGACGCCCCGGTTAGAGGGCGCCAAAAAACCAAGGCTCTCTACCGTACTTCCATCCTACCTGACGCAGTTACGCGCCTCCATAACCGAAACAAATACTACCATCAACCCCGGGCCAAGCCCCTACCATGTCACATGTTAAGCTATATAATACTATAAAAGCCTTGATTTGACAATACCTGTTATAATTGGACTCCTGCCGTACGTCCCACCGCTTGGGCCAGAGGACCCAGTTCGGAGAGCAAGCGGGCAAAGTTCTCCGGTGTGAGGGATTGGGGCCCGTCACTGAGAGCGCCCTCAGGCTCGGGGTGGACTTCAATCAAAAGCCCGTCAGCGCCTGCCGCTACAGCCGCTTTGGCCACAGGGGAAACCATTTTCCACCTGCCTGTACCGTGACTCGGGTCAAGAATGACCGGAAGATGGGAAAGTTCCTTCACCGCCGGAATGGCGGTGATATCCACAGTATTGCGAGTCCAGGTTTCAAAGGTCCGGATGCCCCGCTCACACAGGACCACCTGGCTGTTACCGGCTGCCAGAATATACTCGGCAGCCATAAGCCACTCCTCTAAAGTTGCGGACAGGCCCCGTTTCAGGAGTACCGGCTTAAGGGCAGTTCCAACCTCATGCAGCAGGGTGAAATTCTGCATGTTGCGGCTGCCGATCTGCAGCATATCAGCATATCCCGCCACAAGTTCCACATCCCGGGCATCCATCACTTCCGTTACTACGGGCAAACCTGTCAGTTCCCTGGCTTCTGCCAGCAGTTTTAATCCCTCTTCCGCCATGCCGCGAAAAGAATAGGGGGAAGTACGGGGTTTAAAAGCCCCTCCTCTAAGCATATCTGCTCCCAGGGATTTGAGTGTTGAAGCTATAAGGAGAAGCTGTTCCCTGCTCTCTACAGCGCACGGTCCAGCCATGACCACAATTTGAGGACCACCGATTTGTACCGGGCCCACCTGTACAATTGTCCTGCTGTCATTGTCCAATTTTGCATATTTTAACGCTGTCACTTCGGACCCTCCTCAACCGGCCGGGGCAGTATTTCTTCAGGGATTAGGAATTCAGAATTCAGGAGTCAGAATTCATAATACCAGGAAATTCTTATTAGCTTTTCGCCAGATTTCTTCTTCTGACCCCCACTACCATCTAACTTCAGAGTCAGTTGGTTCTCCAGTGGCTAACCTTGGTTAATTAGGACCCTTCAACTGACTTATTTTTCCGGGTAAGCGTCAAATTGCTTCAGGATTCGCTAGGATGGAAGAACCGTCCCCGTTGTCCTCAGGTTTCAGGCTTTCCTTTAACGTTCCCACAAATTGCGAGATTTCTGCTTCCAGACGAGAGATTTCCCGGCCATATTTTTCGATCAGGTTGACTATGGCGCTGCCCACAATTACACCGTCCGCATAGGGCGTGAGCTTCCGGGCCTGCTGTGGGTTGGAGATGCCGAAACCCACAGCGACAGGCTGTTTAATCTGGCGCCGCACCCGCTGCAAAAAGAGTTCGACACCTGCGGGCAGGTTTTCACGCGTACCCGTAACACCGGTAAGGGAAACGCAGTAGACAAAGCCGTTATTTCCCTGGGCAACACGGTTTATTTTATCGTCCGTACTGGTAGGGGCCAGCAAAGGTACCAGATGCACAGCCTGGTCTTCCAGGAGCTGCAAGATCCGGCCGCTTTCTTCCAGCGGCAAATCCGGCAGGATCACCCCGTCAACTCCCGCCTCTGCGGCCCCGGCCGCAAACTCCTGCAGTCCAAACTGCAGCACCGGATTGAAATAGCTCATTATTACCAGCGGTACGTCTGTATCCTCGCGCACTTGCCTGACCAGGTTCAGAATCGCGGCAAGGTTTGCGCCTGCAGCCAGAGCGCGCTGACCAGCCCGTTGAATCGCAGGGCCGTCGGCGAGAGGGTCGGAAAAAGGCGCCCCCAGTTCGATCAAGTCCGCCCCGCTCCGGGCCAGAGTTCTAATCAGGGCAGCGGTAACTTCCAGGTCCGGGTCACCCGCCATGACATAGGTAATCAATGCTTTTTCTTCTTTTTCTGCCAAAGCGGCAAATTTTCGGTCAATTCGGTTGTTTGTTAGCCTAATTGTCATTTTACTCCACCTCCAGATTCCGGGCAATGGTTTGGACATCCTTGTCCCCCCGTCCGGAGAGATTTACCACTACCACTTCGTCCTGAGGTAAAGTCGGAGCCAGTTTTGCAGCATAGGCCACAGCGTGAGCGCTTTCCAGCGCGGGAATTATTCCCTCAGTCTGGGTCAACAGGCGGCAGGCCTCCAAAGCTTCAGCATCGGTCACGGCCACGTACTCAGCGCGGCGCAGGTGCTGCAGCAAGCTGTGTTCCGGCCCTACTCCGGGATAGTCCAGTCCCGCTGAGATAGAGTGAGTCGGGGTAATCTGCCCATGAGGGTCCTGCAGGATATAGGTCATAGCCCCATGCAGCACACCCACACTGCCGGCAGAAAGGGTTGCGGCATGGAGGCCGCTTTCAATTCCCATTCCCCCAGCCTCAACCCCAATCAATTTTACCTGGCGGTCTTCGATGAAAGGATGAAAGAACCCGATAGCGTTGCTGCCACCGCCAACACAGGCAATGAGGTAATCGGGCAGCCTGCCAAGGGCGGCCAGGGACTGCTCCCTTACCTCGCGGCCGATTACTGTCTGAAAATCCCTCACAATCAGCGGATATGGGTGAGGCCCCGCCGCAGTGCCAAAACAGTAAAAAGTGTCCTGCACATTGGTAACCCAATCGCGAATTGCCTCATTGATAGCATCTTTCAGGGTCTTGCTGCCCGAAGTGACACTGATGACCCGGGCGCCCAAAAGCTGCATGCGGAATACGTTAAGAGCCTGCCGCTCAACATCCTCTTCGCCCATGTAGACCTCACATTTTAGTCCGAACAAGGCGCAGGCAGTGGCCGTGGCTACACCGTGCTGTCCGGCGCCGGTTTCAGCGATTACCCGGGTTTTGCCCATGCGCTTGGCCAGCAAAATCTGTCCAATGGTGTTATTTATTTTATGGGCGCCGGTGTGATTCAGGTCCTCCCTTTTCAGGTGAATCTGAGCCCCGCCGAGCCTGGCCGTCAGCCTTTCAGCCTTGTAAAACAGGGAAGGCCGGCCCACATAATCCCTCAAATAGGTTTTGTATTCCGTTTCAAACTGAGGATCCCTTTTGGCCGCCTGATATGCTTCTATCAGCTCCTGCAAAGCCGGCACCAGGGTCTCAGGAATGTACATCCCGCCGAAAACACCGAATCGTCCCTGTTCATCCGGGAAACTCATCTGAACTCCTCCTCGCAGCCTGCATAAATTGCTGAATCAAATCGGGCTGTTTCTCACCGTTGCGCTCCAAGCCGCTGCTTGCATCCACAGCGTAGGGACGGACTGTCCTGATGGCTTCCGCCACGTTGCCTGGGTTTAAGCCTCCGGCCAGAATCACCGGTTTGCCGAAAGCTTTGGCTTCCAGCGCTTTCGACCAATCAAAAGTCGTGCCGGAACCGCCTGAGATACCGGGCCCCTTGGTGTCCAGCAGATACGCGTCCACCTCATACCGGGCCAGAACAGACGGGTCCCAATCCTCACCTACCGGGAAAGCTTTAACAACCTGGTAACTCCAGCGCCGGCAGTATTCCGGCGTCTCGTTGCCGCTAAACTGCAGGACATCCAACTTGCAGAAAGTCCCCAATTCCTCAACTGCATAGCGCTCTTCATCTACAAAAATCCCGACTTTGGCCACAAAGGGCGGGAGGGTTAAAATAATCTCCCGGGCCAGTTCGGGGTTTATCCGCCTGGGACTCGGGGCGAAGACGAAACCAAGCGCATCTGCTCCCGCCTCAACGGCCGCATGGGCTGCCTCCAGTGTTTTAATGCCGCATATCTTGACTCTGATCATCCACTTTTCCTCCTAAGACCAGCCGCTGCGTAGCGCCTGTCACATCCTGTTCCCTGGCCAGGGCCTCCCCCACCAGGACAGCTTTGACGCCGGCCCGCCCAAGCCGCTGTAAATCCTCCGGTTTCCCAATGCCGCTTTCACTCACGCTCAGGCAGCCTGCTGGCACTTGAGGGGCCAAGGCCAATGTTGCTTCAATATCAGTAATGAAAGTAGCTAAGTCCCGGTTGTTAATGCCGATAATCCTGGCCCCTGCCGCCACGCTTATGCTCAAATCTTCACTGTCATGAATCTCCACCAGGGGCTCCATGCCCAACTCCCGGGCCAGGCCGATAAACTCCCGCAGGGGTTCAAACCCGAGAATCCTGGCAATCAAAAGGATTGAGTCAGCCCCCGCTGCACGGGATTGGTAGATTTGGTAGGAATCCAGCAAAAAATCCTTGCGTAGCAGAGGCAGTCCCACCCGCCGGCGTATCTGTGCCAGAAAGGACAAAGAACCGCGGAAAAACTTTTCATCAGTCAGAACAGAAATCGCCGCTGCCCCCCCGTCCCGGTAAGCCTCGGCCAGGCTCACCGGCTCAAACCCGGGCCTGATCAGGCCCTTCGAGGGCGACGCCTGCTTCACTTCCGCAATCACTTTAACGTCACTGCCTGCAGCCAGAGCTGCAAAAAAATCCCGGGCAGGCGGGAGGTGGGGCAATTCCTCCCTTAACAGCTCTAAAGGTTTTTCGCGCTTTTGCTCCGCAATCTCCTCTTTTTTAGCTTGCACAATCCTGTCTAAAATCATCTTTTCTTTCCCCCAAGGCCTGGGTCAGTTTAATGAGCGCCTCCAGTTTGGCCTGGGCGGCACCGGAATCAATGGCGAAGGCCGCTTTGCTCAAAGCTTCCCCCATTTCAGCGGCGCCTCCGCTCACATAAATTGCTGCCGCTGCGTTAAGCAGCACGATATCCCGCCGCGGTCCGGTTTCTCCACCTAGTACAGCGCGGGTGATCTCAGCATTGGCTGCGGCATCCCCGCCTTTGATGCTGCTTAATGGAGCAGTACTCAAGCCGTACTCCCGAGGGTCCAGCTCATAAGTGAATATTTTATCGTCTTTTAGTTCGCTCACTTTGGAAGGGCCGGTTATGGTCAGCTCATCCAACCCGTCCCTGCCGTGGACTACCATGGCTCCCAGACACCCCAAGCGGCGGAGCACAGCGGCTATCGTTTCAGTCAAGTTGGGATCAAATACCCCGATCACCTGGTAGCGAGCTCCCGCCGGATTGGTCAAGGGGCCCAGCAGGTTAAACACTGTGCGCATGCCGATTTCCCGCCGCGGGCCCAATGCGTGGCGCATGGCCTGGTGGTGCACCTGGGCGAAAAGAAATCCCATGCCAACTTCTTCAATACACAAGGCTACCTGTGCCGGCCTTAAGGTTACGTTAACCCCCAGGGCTTCCAGGACGTCGGCGCTGCCGCACTGGCTGGAAGCAAACCGGTTGCCGTGTTTGGCCACTTTCAGGCCGCTGGCCGCCGCTACAAAGGCGGCAGTAGTGGAAATATTGAAAGTCCCGGCCCCGTCTCCGCCGGTACCGCAGGTATCCACCAGTTCCACACCCGGCAGGTCTACTTGCAGGGCCGCATGCCGCATGCCCCTGGCTAAACCCGCAATTTCCTCTACACTCTCCCGCTTCATGCGCAGCCCCATCAACAGTGCGCCGATTTGGGCCGGGGTGGTCTGGCCCTCCATGATTTTTTCCATCACCGACTGGGCCTGTTCTTCCGTCAAGTCCTGGCCCGCAGCCACCTGCGCGATTGCCTGGCGAATCTCCATCTTAGCTCTTCTCCTCTCAACTATTCATTAGCTCAGCTCTAGGACAAAGTAGGACATCGGGTCGAGTAGAGGTCGACCTCACGGTCGACGCCCCCTCACAGAACCGGACGTGCCCTATTAAGGCATCCGGCTCTTCACTTCACCATTCACCGTGGTAGCTCGAGACCCGGTCTAAATTCATATA